>USNZ01000034.1 GCA_900556255.1 uncultured Oscillospiraceae bacterium | reverse complement strand
CAAAGGCGAAGGGCTTGGTGACGATGCCGACGGTCAGGATGCCCAGGTCATGGGCAGTCTCGGCCACGACAGGGGCAGCGCCCGTGCCGGTGCCGCCGCCCATACCGGCGGTGATAAAGACCATCTGGGCACCCTTCAGGGCGTTGGAGATCTCGTCCTTGCTCTCCTCAGCAGAGCGCTGGCCGACCTCAGGGTCGGCACCGGCGCCGCGGCCCTTGGTGAGCTTGGCGCCCAGCTGAACCTTCTGGGTGGCTTTGGAGTTGAGCAGAGCCTGCTGGTCGGTGTTCATTGCGACGAACTCGACCCCGGAAAGGCCGGACTCCACCATGCGGTTTACAGCGTTACCGCCGCCGCCGCCAACACCGATAACCTTAATGTTGGTCACATTTTGCATTTCTTCGTCGAGTACGAAAGCCATGAGTATGTCCCCCTAAAAGTATTTATTGTTTCATGGGATAGCAGATGAACGGCCACAAATGGGCACACTGCTCCGTATTTTTTGTATATAACTGATTATTAGAATACCAAATTTTCCTGTCAATTTCAATAGCTAAGAGAAATTTTCATAAAAATTTACCTGTTTGTATTCCGTGGGCGGGCAAAAAAACCGCCAAAAACCACAAAAATGTGCTTTTTATCGTATATCTGCGCCCAAAGCGGCCAGATGTCCGGGCAAGTCGGTATAGCCGCGCGCCAGATGCCCCGCATCATGCAGCAGGGTCGTACCCTCGGCTGCCAGGGCGGCCAACAGCAAAGCCGCCCCGCCGCGCAGGTCGGGGGCGGAAACCTCGGCACCGTGCAGCCGTGCGCTGCCCTGTATTTGCAGCCGTCTGCCCTGCTCACTGCAAACCGCCCCCATGGCGGCAAAGCCCGCGGCGCAGGCAAAACGGCGGGCAAACAGGGCGTCGTAGATTTCACTCGGCGCATCGGCCTGCAGAAGCACAGCGGCGGCCAGCGGGGCGGTGTCGGTGGCAAGCGCCGGCCAGGCGTTGGCGCACAGAGAATGCCCGCCGTGCAGTGGCACAGCAGCATTGCGGAACAGAGTCACAGAATCTTCCCTGCAGGAGATCTCAACACCGCATTTCTGTAAAACCTCCAAGAATGATGCATAGTACCGGGGGCTGCAGTGGGCAACGGTCACCTCTCCCCCGACACAGGCCAACGCGGCGCCATAGGTGGCGGCGGCGATGCGGTCGGGCATGGGGGTGTAGGCCGTGCCTGTCAGCGTTTTGGCCCCTTGTATAACCAGCGTGGGTGTGCCCGCGCCTTGGATATCCGCCCCGCAGCAGGATAAAAACCGCGCCGTATCGGCAACCTCCGGCTCACAGGCAGCGCCCCGCAGCACGGTGGTGCCCACGGCACAGCAAGCGGCCATCATCAGGGTCAGTGTGGCACCGACGCTGGGCAGTCGCAGCGTGAAATCCGCGCCGCGCAGCCCGTCGGCGGCACGCAGTGTCGCGGCGTCCCCCTCCAATTCGACCGTAGCCCCCAGCGCGGTAAGCCCTGCCAAATGGATATCCACCGGGCGCGGCCCAAGCCGACAGCCGCCGGGCAGCGGCAGACGCACCGTCCCCGTGCGGCAAAGCAGCGGGGCCAGATAAAACACCGAGCTGCGCATCGCGCCGGACAGTCGGGCAGGGATCTGCCCGTACAGAGGTGTGTCGGTGCACAGGACAAGATCAGCCCCGCATCGCTGCACATCAGCGCCCACGGCCCGCAGCAGGGCAATGCTGGTTTCGACATCGGCAAGACGCGGCACACTGTGCAGTGTTACTCGTCCCCTACACAGCAAGGCGGCTGCCATCAGCGGAAGTACGCTGTTTTTTGCAGATTCCGGGCACACAGTCCCCTGCAGGGTGCGCCCTCCCGTGATGATGATAGTCTGCATACACTGCCCCCGTTACACAAAGTCATTACCCATGTATATGGGCGCGGGCTGCGGGCTATTACAAAAGCAGGGGCTGCAGCTGCACCCCGCGCCGTGCACACTCCACCGTGTCCGGCAAAAGGGTGAAATCACTTTTCAGGCTGGCCGGCTTGCGCAGGGCGTCATCCTGCCCAAAGGGTACAAAATAGTAGTGGCGTCGCTGCAAAAGCTGCCCCAGTGCGGGGGCTGTGCCCGCCAGTGCATCGTTGCTGGACGGTGCGACCACCACCGGCTTGCCGCCCCGCAAAAGGCTTTTGGCTGCCAGTGTGACGGGCGTTGCACTGATGCCCGCCGCCAGCATCGCCATGGTGGTGCCGGTGGCAGGGGCGATGATCAGCATCTCTGCCAGATGCTTGGGGCCGAGTGGTTCGACCTGCTGTAAGGTTGTCAGCGGTTCATGCCCCGTAAGTTGGCAAAGGCTCCTGCGCAGGGCAGCCGCCGTGCCAAAACGGGTGTCCTGCACAGCCGCACTGTAACTTAAAACGGGTAAAATCGTCCAGCCGCGCTGCACCAGCACTGTGATCTGCGGCAGTACGGCATCAAAGCTGCAAAAGCTGCCGCACAGCGCAAAGGCCGCCACACGCGGAGTGTCAGGTCTTGTCATGAGGGTCGCTCCTTTCCTGCAAGAGAGCCAGTACGGTCTGGCCGATCAGCAAGCCGGCGGTTTTGGGGGCGCATTTGCCGGGCAGCGCGAGTGCATGTTCGGCCTGCAGACCCAGCTCGTGTGCGGCGGTAAAGTCGGTACCGCCGGGCAGGCTGGCAAGGTCCAGCACAAGCGCCCCCGGCGGCAGCAGCGCCAGACGGCTGCGGGGCAGGATCGGCGCGGGTATCGTATTGATAAGCGTTGTCTGCCTCGGCAGGATCTGTTCCACGCGGGCAAGCGGTATGGTTCCGCAGCCCGCACAGCGGGCATAGGCCAACTGTTCGGCACGGCGCGCCGCCACGGTCACACGCCCGCCCAAAGCCAAAAGCCGCTGCGCCACGGCGGCTCCGATGCGTCCGTAGCCCAATACAAGAAATTCGCTTTCCCACACGGTGTACTGCCGCAGCCGCAAAAGCAGCTGCAGGCAGCCCTCGGCGGTGGGCACGGCGTTCAGGCACTCCAGCTCCGGGCGCTCAAAGTAATCGATCAACGGCAGATACGCCTGCCGCACAGCTGCCCGCACGGGCGCACCCGGACGCCCTGCCAGCACGACGGTGCCCGGCCGCGCAGCCTGCAGGCAGCGGGCCAGTTCGTCACCGACACGGCTTTGGGACATAGGCAGCAGCAGGTATTCCGCCTGCCCTGCCCCCGAAGGATCTGTCACCCGATACCCGGCGCGGCGCAGCACCTGCCCGGCCGCGCACTGGCGGGCATCCTGCCCGACGATACAAACACATTTTGCCACAGCGGCCACCCCCTTTGCGTTTGCGCCATACTATGCCAAGGTCGCGCCGGGCGTGAAAAAAAGGAGACACCCTTATAAAAAGGTGCCTCCTGAAGGAGTTACTTCTGTTTTAAGGCGTCGCTGCGGTTCTGCCAGATCGGTTCGGGGTCGATGGGTACGCCCATCAGGCGCATCTCTGCCACCGTAATGCGGTAGGTTTTGGCCAGTTCCTGACCCTGCCTGACCTCATCGCCGTGCTCGACCTGCAGCTCCTGTAAGCCGTAGAAGATGCTCAGCAGCCCGCTGCCGTGGTCGATCACCAGCGTGTTGCCGTAGGGGTCGGGCAGCTCGTCGGCCAGTATGACGCGGCCCGCCGCCGGGGCGGTAAGCATACCGCGCGCAGGCGTTTTTACGACAACGTTCACGCTGGTGCGCCCACCGGTGCCGGGGTCGGTGTCGCGCTCGTCGCGGGTGCGGCCCACATACTCGGTCGTGCCGAAGGCCAACTGCGTCGTATAGCCGGCAAGAGGCTCGGCAAAGCCGTCCTCCAGCCACTGGGGCAGTGCCGTTGCGCCGGGCAAGCAGGCCTTTACGGCGGCGGGCATGTCCTCGTCCCCGATATAGTAGGCGTTGCGCTGGCTGGCGCTGTAATAATCGACGTAGGCAAAGTCGCCTGCGGAAACGGTCAGCATCAGCGGCTTGGCAAAGCCGTCCGCCGTGACCACGACCTCATAATTGCCGGGTTCGGTGTCGCGGGCCAGGGGCAGGTAGCTGACCCAGCCGTTGGCCGTGGCCAAAAAGGCTGTGTGCGGCAGAGCAGTTTGCAGCTGCGGCTCTTTGCCGTCCAGCGTTTTGCCCACGCAGACGGCGGCCACACTGCCGGGTACCGAGCGTGCAGGACTGATGCGCAGCGAGGGGCTGTGGCTGACGGTAAAGCTGAACAGCCGCGTTTCGGAGCCGATGACCTCGGTTTCGTCGGCGTATTCCTTTTCGCGGGTGATGACCAGTTTGGCAATATAATTGCCGTTGGCTGTGAAGTGATAGGACGAAAAGCCTTCGGCTGTGCCTGAGTAGACCTCCTGCCCGTCGGCGTCGGTGACGGTGAACGCAGTGGTGTAGTCAACCGGTGTGACGCGCAGCCGAGGGGTCAGTTCCGTGACATCCTGTTCCAGTGCTGTGGGCTTGGTGCTGACGGTTTCTTTGTAACTGCGGCGGAAAAGATGCCCCACAACGGGGATTTTCCAGTTATAAGCACTGATTGCAGGTGTTTGCCCCGCAAAGGTGACTTCGATCTGCGGGATCATGTCCGGCGTAGCCGAACGGTACAGCCACGCCACACCGCCGCCCGCGATGACCGCCACGAACAACACGACAAGCAGCAGCCACTTGCTCAGGCCCTTGGCAACGCCCTGCAGGATATCCAGTGCGGTCACCTCCGGCGCGTCGTCCGCATCGTCCTCATCCTCGGGGGCGGGTTCCGTTGCGGGGTGGGCGGGCGGTTCGTCAGCCTCGGCCTGTGCACGTTTTTCGGATTCCTCCATGATCTGCTCGATGGTAATTTGCAGTGTGCGGGTCATGTCGGCGGCGCGCTTTTCCTTGCGGGCGGCCTCCTCCGTAGCTTCCGTCGGCACGGCAGCGGCGGTTTCGGGCGGCATTGTGTCGGTTTTTTCGGGCGCTGCGTCAGGCTGCTTAGGTGTTTCTTCGGGTACTTTGGCCGTCTCGGCGGTCGGCTTCGGCTTGGCAGCGGGCTTTTTCCTGGGCGTGGCGGCGGACTTTTTGGCCGCTGTGGTGCCGGTTTTCTTTGTCGCTTTATCGGCGGTTTTCTTTGACGTTGTGCCGTTGGCGCTTTTCTTTTTCGTGCCGCCGGTTTTCCTGCGGGCTGTGTTGGCGGGCTTTTTCGGTGCGTCAGCGGCAGGGTCCGCCTCGGCTGTGCGGTCGGCCCGGACGTTTTGCGTTTCGGCAGGAGCCGCACTCTTATCTGCCGAGGTTTCCTCCGGTGTGCCGACCGTCGGAGCCGTCAGTTTTTTCTCGTCTTCCATTTCCAAACCTTTCCCCAAATTCCCCGTCGGGAAATCACTCATACTCTCGGAATTGCAGACCGCCGCGGCCTGTCATGGCCGATTCAGGATCCACGGTCTTGCTGCCGATGCGCAGCTCATAATCTATGCCGCTGTCGGCAGCGGTGCCTAAAACAGTTCCTGTTTCAACATTTTGACCGACTTGCACGTCCAGCGCTGCCAGCCCGTACAGATAGCTTTTTACGCCGCAGCCGTGGTCGATGACCACCGTGCCGCCGGTAAGCTGCAGGCTGCCCGCAAACAACACCTTGCCGCTTTGCGGGGCTGTTATCTGCTCGCCGGGGGTGGGGGCGTAGGCAAGGCCGGTGGCCTGCCCGGATCGGGCACCGTTTACCATCTGTACGTCGCCGTAATGCAGCCGCACCGCGGCGGCACTGGGGGCGCGGAAAGCGCCCTGCCACAGTTTTTCGGCGCTGCCTGTTGTGAACAGCGGCCAGATGTTGTTGCGGTATTCCTCGCCGCCCGTGCGGGTATCCTCGGCCACCGTGACGGTTTCTGTCTGGGCGGAGCTTACCGTCAGTTCCAGCTGCTGCGAAAAATCGCCGCAGCTTAAATCCAACGTGTGTACGCCACTTTCTGCGTTATATGTTACGGGGATGTACCCCATGTAGCCGGCCTGTGTCTTGCGGAACCATACCGTGCCGAGGTCGGTCTGCAAAGCAGGTTCGCCCTCTACCAGACCTGTCAGGGACAGGGCCACGACGCTGCCCTGCACCGCGCGGTCTGCACTGAGCGCCACCTTGGGTTTTTGCTGCAGGGTAAAGTCCGCACAGTAGGCAGACCAGCCCTCCGGTTCAGTAGTTTCGTCCGCCACATGCCAGACGGTCAAGGTCAGGCGGTAGGTGCCGTTGGCATCATAGGAATAGCTGTCAAACTCGGCGGCAGAGCCACTCCACTGCACACCGGAAGGGGCGGTCACAGTGATTTTTGCGCGGCTGACCCATTCGGGCAATTCCAGCGCGGGAATCCCCTCGCTGAAGGTTCCCAGATGCTGCACCGACAGGTTGGTCGGGCTTTGCACCTGTTTGGAGAGCCTGTCCCCCAAAACAGGGACAGTCCAGTCCCAGCCGTTGGAGGTGAGTTCTGCCCCGCCGAAAACAACCGGCTGCTGCGGCAGGTCGGCCGCACCGGCACGGCTGTAAAAGTAGCCGACGGAACCACCCAGGATCAACGCCAGCGTGGCGGCCACCATGACCAACCATAAAAGGAATCTGCGCATGTTGGGATTCTCCTGTTAAAATATGCCGGGCACAGACACGGCTGAGCCCGGCATGAATCGTTGGCTATCAGAATTTGATGGCATCCGCGTCAGCGCTATCGGCGGACTCGGCATCGGCATCATCGTCGCCGATCTTTTCGTAGACGGTGTCCTCATCGTCGTCATAATCTTCCATATCATCGCTGAACAGCAGACGCTCATACTCGTCCAGTTCTTTCTCACGGTGGTACAGATACAGTGCAGCGGCAGTCAAAGCACCGGCAGCGGCAAACATAAAAGCCAGCACGGCACCGAAAGTAGATTTTTTCATCATAGGGGGTTACTCCCTTCACAATAATATTACAAACTAATTATACCCGACTTTGCCAAATTTTACAACACGGCAGATGTAAAATTTTGGTATCATTTTGCCGATTTACAGCGCAAAATCAAGGCCACAGCGCGCGATACGCCGCGAAGGCGTTGGGTACGGGGTAGACCTCGGCCAGTTGGTTTGGGGCAGCCCAGACGTAGCCCGCAGGCAGGGGTACGGCGGGGGCTGTCCCCTGCCAGCCGCCCAGCTGCCAGATGCGGTGGGTAAACACATGCTTGGCGGGGGGCAGGCTTTCGCCCAGCGTCGCGTGTACACCCAGCTTTTCCAGCTCGGCCTGCAGCTGTTCGCGCGTTAAGGCGGTTTCCCATGCGGCGGGCTGCCACAGCCCGGCCAGCAGCCCCTTGGCGGGACGGCGCTGCAAAAGCAGCCCCTGTTCGCTCGAAATCAGTGCTACCGTCACGGGGACGGTGCGTTTTTCCTTGGGGGCGGGTTTTACGGGCAGCCTATCGGCACGGCCTGCCGCGCAGCCTTGGCAAAGCGGCTGCAAGGGGCAGGTTTCGCAGTGCGGCGCACCGGGGATGCAAACCAGCGCACCCAGCTCCATCAGGGCTTCGTTGTAGGCACCTGGGGTATCCTTGGGCATCTGGTCGATGACCCGCTGGGTGAACAGCCGCTTGGCGGCGGGGGTCATAATGTCGGCATCATCGTTGTACAGCCGCGCAAAAACGCGCAGGACATTGCCGTCCACGGCGGGCACGGGCAGCCCAAAGGCGATGCTGGCAATAGCGCCGGCGGTGTAATCCCCGATACCCGGCAGGGCGCGCAGGGCGGCATAGTCGGCGGGCAGTTCGCCGCCGTACTGCTCGCATACGATGCGGGCTGCCTTTTGCATATTATTGACGCGGTTATAGTACCCCAGCCCCTGCCAGAGCTTGCGCAGGGCGTCGGTAGGGCAGGCCGCCAGCGCCGCCGGGTCAGGCAAGGCGGCGATAAAGCGGTTGTAGTACGGCACGGCGGCGGTCATACGGGTCTGCTGCAGCATGATTTCACTGACCCAGATATGGTACGCAGAAGGCTCCTGCCGGAAGGGCAGGAGCCTTTTATTTGCGTAAAACCATTGCAGCAGCGGGGCGGCAATGGACTGCATCAGAAACCTCCGCAGGTGCGCGGGAACGGGATAACGTCGCGGATGTTGGGAATACCGGTGACGTACATCAGCAGGCGCTCAAAGCCCAGACCGTAGCCGGCGTGCTTGACGCTGCCGTAGCGGCGCAGGTCAAGATACCAGTCATAGTCGGCGGTGTTCAGGCCCAACTCCTTCATGCGGGCTTCCAGCACGTCCAGACGCTCCTCACGCTGGGAGCCGCCGATCAGCTCGCCGATGCCGGGAACCAGCATATCGGCGGCGGCAACGGTCTTGCCGTCGTCGTTCTGGCGCATGTAGAAGGCTTTGATCTCCTTCGGGTAGTCGGTGACAAAGACGGGCTTTTTGAAGATCTGCTCGGTCAAATAGCGCTCGTGCTCGGTCTGCAGATCGGTGCCCCACTCGACCTTGTACTGGAAATTATCGTTGTTTTTCTTCAGCAGCTCGATGGCGTCGGTGTAGCTGACACGGGCAAAGTCACTGTCGGCGACCAAGGTCAGGCGCTCGATCAGGCCCTTGTCAAAGAACTGGTTGAAGAACGCCAGCTCATCGGGGCAGTGATCCAACAGGTAGCGGATGACATAGCGGGTCATGGCCTCGGCGGTCTCCAGGTAGGTGTTCAGGTCGGCAAAGGCCATTTCCGGCTCGATCATCCAGAATTCGGCGGCGTGGCGGGTGTCGTAGCTCTTTTCGGCGCGGAAGGTCGGGCCGAAGGTATAGACATTGCCCAGCGCCATCGCCATAGCCTCGGCCTCCAGCTGACCGGAAACGGTCAGGTTGACGGCACGCTTGAAGAAGTCCTTGGAGTAGTCAATGGCACCGTCCTCGGTGCGGGGCAGATCGTTGAGGTCCAGCGTGGTAACCTGGAACATCTCGCCCGCGCCCTCGCAGTCAGAGCCGGTGAAGATAGGGGTATGCACATAGGTAAAGCCGTGCTCATGGAAGAACTGGTGCAGGGCAAAGGCAGCCTGACCGCGCACACGGAACGCGGCGT
>USNZ01000033.1 GCA_900556255.1 uncultured Oscillospiraceae bacterium | reverse complement strand
TGAACCAGCTGGCCGGGCTGGAAAAGCCCACCAAGGGCAAGGTGTTCATCGGTCGGCACGAGATCAGCGCCATGACCGAAACCGAACTGGCGCGCTTTCGGCAGGAGCATCTGGGCTTTATCTTCCAAAGCTACAATTTGCTGCCCACGATGACCGCCGCCGAAAACGTCGCGCTGCCGCTGATGTTCAAGGGCGTTTCCAAAAAAGTGCGTCTGCGCCGCGCCCGCGCCGAGCTGAAAAGCATGGGGCTTTTGGGGCGCGCCAACCACCTGCCCACCGAAATGTCCGGCGGTCAGCAGCAGCGTGTGGGCATTGCCCGCGCCTTTGTCAGCAACCCCAAGGTCATTTTTGCCGACGAACCCACCGGCAACCTCGACTCCCGCACCAGCAAGCAGGTGCTGTACCGTATGCTGGAGCTTTCCAAAAATCAGGGCGTGACCTTTGTCATGGTCACCCACGAGCCGGAGCTGGCAAACTGTGCCGACCGCATCGTGACGATTCTGGACGGCAAGGTGCAGTCCAGCATCGTGCAGGACGCCGCCACCAAGCAGCGCAACCGCGACGCCCTGTTTGCCGATTTACAAGGGGATCTTGCCATCGGCGGTGACGCCGCCAAGGAAAAGTAAACATAAACGGAGGAACCTACTTTGAAACGTATTCTGACTGTACTTTTGGCTGTATGCCTGGTTTTTGCCCTGGCTGTGCCCGCCTTTGCCGAGGGGGAAACCGAAGCGACCCCCGTCCCGTCCCCGTCCCCGTCCGCTGCGCCCACGCCTCCCGCCGAGCAGCAAAGCAGCGATTTGCATGTGGTGGCCTACGCTGTCACCGACGTTGCGGGCGGCGAGGTGACCACCGTCAAAAAAGGCGACCACATCAACATTGTTGTGCAGATTGCAGACTTCAACGCCGGCCAGTTGGATAACCTGAATCCTTCCAACATTGCGGCGCGCATCAACTGCACCGATTTCACCTACACCGGCATCGGTGAGGTGGGGCAGATGTCCTATAAACAGGATGACAACAACGGCTATTACTGGAACTACAACCTGCTGTTCCGTGACGTGGTGTACAACGGCACATCTAACCAACTACCTATCGATGTTTCCTATAGTGGCACAGCGTTAAGTCACACTGAGAAAACCTTGGTATTGGGTCAGTGCGTCCTGGCTAGCAAAGAGAACGCCAAGACCCCCTCCCTGATGGTGCGCACCTCCGGCTACGGCGAGGTCGTCACCGCGGGTGAGGAGTTCACCCTCTCTCTGGGCGTCTACGCCACCGACGGCAACGAGAACCTCAACGACGTCATCGTCACCCTGAACCTGCCCGAAAACGTTTCTTTAAGCGGCGGCAGCCTGACCCAGTACGTCGGTACGCTGGCCCCCAAGACCACCAAAAACCTCAATTTCAATGTGCTGCCCAGCGCCGGTTTTGCCGGTACCGTGGCCGATATCAGCGTCACGCTGACCGGCACGGGTGCCGATTCCGGCACGGCTGCCAACGCCACCCCGTTCACCGTTTCCGTCCCCGTCACCCAGCCCAACCGCTTTGAAGTCGGCCAGCTGGAAATGCCGGACACCGTCAACGTCGGCGACACCGCCAGCGTCTCGCTGTCCTACGTCAACAAGGGCAAGCGTGAGCTGGGCAACCTCGAAGCCCGCCTGACCGGCACCAACATCGGCAGCGAAAGCTACCAGTACCTCGGCAACCTGAACGCCGGCAGCGAGGGCAGCGTGGATTTTGACATCACCCCCGATGCCGCAGGGACTATCTCCGGCACCATCACCCTGTCTTACGAGGACGCCAACGGCAAGATCCAGACCGTCAGCAAGGACTTTACCGCCACCGCCGAGGAATACGCTGACAACATGGGCGGCATGGACCCCGGCATGGAAGAACCTATGCCCGACGAACCCCAGCAGACCGGCCTGCCCGTATGGGGCTGGGCGCTGATCGTTCTGGGCGGCGCGGCTGTGGTCGTGGTGATCGTGGTCGTGGTGCGCAAACGCAAGAAGGCCAAGGCACTGGCAAATCTGGAAGCCGAGGACGACGATGAAGATATCTGACGAAATTGTCCTGTCGGCCCGCAATCTGGCGCGCCGCAAGGGACGTACCGCGCTGACGCTCATCGGCGTGGTCATCGGCACCTGCATGGTGGTGCTTATGATCTCGCTGGGCATCGCGCAGACGCAGGCCAACGACGAAATGCTGCAAAGCTGGGGCGACCTGACGCAGGTGCAGATCTACGGCTACGGCACGTTGGTGGATGCCAACGGCAAGACCATCCATCTGGATGACGCCGCCATCGAGAACATCAAAAAGCTGGACCATGTGGTGGCCGCCACCGCCTACGCCGAGGCGTACAACTTAAACGGCACCATCAGCGCCGGCAAAAACGGGCGCTACCAGACCCAGTTGTACAACGTGGTGGGCATCGACCCGGCGGCGCTGGAGCCGATGGGCTTTGCCCTGCAAAGCGGCAAATGGCTGCCCGAGGGCGGCGGCAGCAGCAAGGCAACCAAAATTCCCATATTGGTGGGTGCCAATGCGGGCTACGGCTTTGAGGATACCCGCAAAAGCGAAACCAGCTCCAAGCGGTACCGCTGGCAGGGCATGACCGATGCCAAGGGCGACCCGCTGCCGCCGTTTGTGGACATCGACAAGGATAAAATGACGCTGACCCTCTCCTACGGCGAGGGGTCGAGCCAAAAGAGCCAGACGTGGGAGCTGGAGATCGTCGGTGTTCTGCAGCAGGACTACGCCAAGGGCTACTTTACCGACAGCGGCTTTGTCATGCGCGTGGCGGATCTGAAGATGCTGGAAGGTATCTATAACAAGATGGCGCGCATCACCACGAACGAGCAGAACTACCAGCAGGTCTACGTCAAGGTGGACGATTTGAAAAACGTGCCCGACGTCGAGGAAGCCATCCACGAGTTGGGTTACAGCAACACCTACTCCATGAGCCAGCAGCGCGAGGAAATGAATAAGCAGACCATGCGCAGCCAGATGATTTTTGGCGGTGTAGCGGCGGTTTCTTTGCTGGTGGCGGCCATCAACATCATCAACACCATGACGATGGCTATCTACGAGCGCACGCGCGAGATCGGCGTCATGAAGGTGCTGGGGTGCGAGCTGAACAACATTCGCACGATGTTTTTGCTGGAAAGCTCCTGCATCGGCTTTATGGGCGGCGTGCTGGGCGTGGCGTTCAGCCTGCTGGCCAGCCTGGTGCTGAACAACATATCCACCATTTTGGGTGTGCTGGGTCAGGACGGCGGCATCGACCTGTCGGGTATGATGGGCGGCGGCATGTATATGGGTGCCGGCAGCACAACGATTTCGGTCATTCCTCCGTGGCTGGTGTTGGGTGCACTGGTGTTTGCCACCGTTGTGGGCTTTGTGGCCGGCATTGTGCCCGCCAATAAAGCAGTGAAAATCAGCGCGCTGGAAGCCATCCGGCACGATTAAAGAAAATAAAGAAACGCGCAGGGGCGGAAATTCCGCCCCTGCGCGTTGTTTTTTGCGGTAACGCCAACATTACGGGTAAACCGCCTATATGGCTTCCCCCTCTGGGGGAAGCTGTCACCGCAGGTGACTGATGAGGGGGCAGCTGCCGGATATTTCCCCCTCATCCGGCGCGCAAGCGCGCCACCTTCCCCCCAAGGGGAAGGCTTTCCCGGCGGGGCAAAACCCATCCCTACGAATATCCCGAAAACTGACTTTTTTGACAAACTGCCGCGCAGCGCGCTTACAGCAGCTTGCTGCCCAGCGCCTGGCTGGTGCGGGAAAGCGACAAACTCGCCAGCTCCTGGTTGTCCAGCGTGTAGCGCAGCACCAGCACATTGGCCACAAACAGCATGGCCAGCTTGGCGGGTACGCTGCCGGAATCCAGCGGGTTTTCCTTGGCACCGCACAGCAGCACCACGTCCGCCAGCACGGCACCGGGGGCGTCGGCATAATGGGTGACCAAAATCACCTTGGCGCCGTTTTCCTTGGCAAGGTGCAGCGTGTCCATCATGTCGCGGGTGCAGCCGGAGTAAGAGATAAACAAGATCACGTCCTCCGGCCCCATCAGGCTGGCGGTGATGGCCTGCATGTGGCTGTCGCCCGCCGTGCGGAATTTTGTCGAAAGCATCGAGAACCGCGCCCAGATATCCCCGGCCAGCACCTGGCTGCCGCCCTGACCAAAGAAATATACCTGCCGTGCGCGCTGCAGCAGCGTGGCGGCGCGGTCGATGGCCTCGGCGTCCAGCATATTGCGGGTGCCGTTCAGTGCCTCCACGGCCGTGTTGTAGGCGTGGGTTATCAGGAGTTGGGTGTCCGCGCCCGGTTCCAGCTTGGCGACGGTCGGTGTGGCTGTGGCGGTGGCCTTGGCCAGTGCGATCTTCATCTCGTTATAGCCCTGAAAACCCAGCGACCGGCAAAAGCGGAAAATCGTTGCCTCCGCCACGCCGCACTCGTTGGCCAGCGAGGAAATGGAGAGATACTGTGCGTCCTCGGCGTGCTGCATCAGGTAATCGGCCACAATGGCGCCGGATTTCGTCAAACTGTCGCGCTTGGCGCGCAGCATCTCCCAAAAGGTTTGTTCTACCATGATGGGGAGTCCTTTCTGCTTACTTTAATAAGGGGGTTACACTGTGGCGGTCAGTTCTTTGTACAGGCCGCGCGCCAAAGCCATGTGGGACGCGGCGGTCATGTGCATGCCGTCCAAGGGCGAGCAGCCTGCGCCCGGCAGGGTGTTGGCATCCAAAAAGCGCACACCGGGGATATCCCGCAGCATCGGTTCCAGCTGGGCGGCAATGCCGGCGCAGCGCTCGTGGCAGCCGGTGCCCATGGCGTCGCGGAACATCAGCTTGTCGTACTCCGGCGTGATGCACGGCGGCACGATGACCAGCACATCGGGGTGGGCGTTGTCGCGCCAGCACTCGGTCGTCAGCGCCTTTTTGACCAGCCGCACAATGCCCTGGGCAATCAGGTAGGAATTGCAGCCGAAGCGCTCCTTGCTGTCATTGGTGCCCAGCATAACAGTCACGGTGTCCAGCGGGGCGTGGCTCATCAAAATGGGGGTGATGACGCGCAGACCGTTCATCCCCTCGGTGATGGGGTCATCAAACACGGCGGTGCGGCCGGGCAGACCTTCCTCCACAACGCGCCAGTCGTCGCCCAGCAGGCTTTGCAGCACGGTGGGGTAGCGATCCTCCAGGCCGTAGCGGCCGTCGCGGGCGGGGTCGTAACCGTAGGTGTTGGAGTCACCGAAGCAGAGGACGCGGCGCTCCTTGATATTTTCATAGTTCATGGATCGGGTTCCTTTCTTTTCTCAGGAAATGAAAAGATATTTCTTTCCTTCTATTATAACGGTTCCCCAAAAGGCTGGCAATAGGCAGAAATACCATTTCCGAGCCTGCTTTTTTGTACAACTTTGCTTTGTCTGGCGCACAAAATGCCCGTAGTACGCGGTCATTGCACATTTTTTCCTGAAATGAAAAATCTGTTCACTGCACTAAAGCGGCAGTGCGGCAGCCCCCCGCACGGGCCGCTGTTTTTGTGCCGCGTCGCCAAACGGATGGAACACATAAATACGACACAGCGTATAAATTCGTGCAACGCGGCAGAAAGATCCCTGCCTGTACGGGCGCGGATGCGGCGTTTGCAAGGGTGCGTCATCGGGGCGGCGCCCCGTGTCGGCGGCCCCCGTAACCACTCTGTTTGGAAATGGTTTTCGTTTTGTAACCATTGGCGCGGCCCCACTTGCGGGGCGGTTTTGCCGCCAAAAGCAGACATTTCTTGCACTTGCCGCCAGAATTTCCACCAAAGCACATGGATTTTGTGCAATCTGTACACAAAACGGAAATTTTCTTGTGTATTTCACATCTGGACAAAATGAAATAAATTTTCTAAAATAGAGACATCACGAGGGGCGCGGACGCAGCGACCTCTCATAAATGCCGAAAGGCAAAAGAAGGAGAACCACTATGAAGAAACACGTATCCGCTTTGTTGGCCGCCGGTATGGCCGCCAGCCTGCTGGTTGGCTGCGGCGGCGCCGCCTCCTCCAGCGCTGCATCCTCCACCCCCGCGGAAAGCACCCCCGCTTCCTCCGCCGCTGCCGAGGCTGCCACCGGTGAGTCCGCTGACATCACCCTGTGGACCTACCCCATCGGCAAGTGGGGCGACTCCGAGTCCGTCGACGCTCTGCTGGCCGACTTCAACGCCAAGTACCCCGACATCCACGTGACCGTCGAGTATCTGGACTACACCAACGGCGACGACCAGGTCAACACCGCCATCGAGGGCGGCTCTGCCCCTGACCTCGTTATGGAAGGTCCCGAGCGTCTGGTTGCCAACTGGGGTGCCAAGGGTCTGATGGTCGACCTGAGCGACCTGTGGACCGACGACCAGAAGGCCGACATCAGCGCCAGCGTCGAGAGCGCCTGCAAGGACTCCAGCGGTGCTTACTACGAGTTCCCCCTGTGCATGACCGCCCACTGCATGGCCATCAACAAGACCGTGTTTGAGGCTGCCGGCGCGATGCAGTACGTCGACGCCGAGAACCACACCTGGACCACCGAAAACTTCCTGAAGGCTGTTCAGGCCGTCTACGACTCCGGCAAGACCGACGTGGGCGCCCTCTACTGCAGCGGCCAGGGCGGCGACCAGGGCACCCGCGCTCTCGTCAATAATCTCTACGGCGGCACCTTCACCGACGCTGCCCACACCAAGTACACCGCCGATTCCGCCGAGAACATCAAGGCTCTGGAAACCCTGAAGGCACAGGACGGCATCAACTTCGACGCTTCCATCAACGGCGGCGAGGAGATCACCCTGTTCCGCAACGGCACCCTGCAGATGGCTTTCTGCTGGAACATTGCCCAGCAGAAGAACTCTGACAACGGCCCTGCCGGCACCACCAACAGCGGCGACGAGATCCTGTTCATGGGCTTCCCCTCCGAGAGTGGCAAGCCTGCTCTGCAGGGCGGCATCTGGGGCTTCGGCATCTTCAACAACGGCGACGAGAACAAGATCGCCGCTGCCAAGAACTTCATCAACTTCATGGCCAACTCTGAGGAAACTGCCAAGGCCGTTACCACCTCCAGCTACTTCTCCGTCAAGAAGTCTCTGTCCGACGTTTACGCCGATGACGAGATCATGAACGAGTACCAGAAGCTGATGCCTTATCTGGGCGACTACTACCAGGTTACCCCCGGCTGGGCCGAGGCACGTACCGCTTGGTGGAACATGCTGCAGCAGGTCGGCGCTGACGAGGATATCACCACCGCCGTCACCGATTTCTGCGCAACTGCCAACGCAGCCGCCAGTGCATCCTGAACCCAACTGTAAATTATAGGATTTACAGCCAACCTACGGCGTCCGACCTCTGACAGAAACGCAGCGGTGGGACGCCGCTTTTCATGAAAAACGGAAAGGAGCGATCCTCTTGGCAATTTCTGCAGCTGCCAAAAAGAGCGAGCCCAAGATGAGCCGTGCGCTTGTCCGGCAGGAAACCATCGCCGGTTACCTGTTCCTGCTGCCCAGCCTGATCTTCTTCGTCGGCTTCGTGATCTACCCCATGTTCATGTGCGTGTTCACCAGCTTTTTTGACTCGACCATGAACCGCGCCGACGTCTTTGTCGGCCTTGCCAACTACGTAGAGCTGTTCCAGGACAAAATCTTCCTGGGCGCTTTGCGCAACACGCTGATCATTGTTGTTGTGTCGGTGCCTATCACCTGCATCTTCTCGTTGTGGGTGGCATCCGCCATCGTCAACATGCCCCCGTGGGCCACATCGCTGTTCCGTGTCATCTTCTACCTGCCCGTCGTCACCGGCTCTGTGGCCGTTACCGTCGTGTGGAAGTGGATGTTCAACAACTACTACGGCATCTTCAACTACCTGGGCAAGTCGATGGGTGTTCTGGACCAGAACATCAACTGGCTGGGTGACCAGCGCTATGCACTGGCGTGTATTATCCTGATTTTGCTCACCACATCGGTCGGCCAGCCCATCGTGCTGTATGTTTCGGCCTTGGGCAACGTGGACCAGTCCCTGGTCGAGGCTGCCGAGGTGGACGGCGCCACCAAGCTGCAGGCGTTCTGGAAAATCAAGTGGCCGCAGATCATGCCCACCACGCTGTACATTCTGGTCATTACCACCATCAACTCCTTCCAGTGCTTCGCGCTGATCCAGCTGTTGACGTCCGGCGGCCCCAAGCACTCCACCGACACCATCATGTACTACATCTACTACACCGCCTTCAAGCTGTACCGCTACGGCTACGGCAACGCGATGGGCGTTATCCTCGCCATTATGATCGCCGTGCTGTCCGCTGTGCAGTTCAAGGTCACACAATCTAACGAATAAGGAGGGAAATCGAGATGGAAGCAACGAAAACCGCTGCCCCTGCTGCCGAGCAGACCAAAAAGAAAAAGAAGAAGATTTCCCCCTACATGGTGTTCAGCACCATCGTCATTGTGCTGTTGGCCATCGCGTTTGCGTTCCCGCTGTACTGGATCATCACCGGCTCGTTTAAGACGCAGGTGTCCATCAACGCCACCACGCCCGAATGGTTCCCCAGCGAGTGGGTCAGCACCAACTACGCCAAGCTGTTCAGCCGCCAAAAGGCCCCCCTGTGGGAGTTTGCCGTGCCGTTCAGCAGCCATTTCAGCGCCGACGGCAAGGACGTCATCTGGTGGAGTGGCCCGCAGGTACCCGCCGCCATCCGCTGGCTGATCAACACCGTCTTTATGGCGGTTACCTCGATGATCCTGACCTGCGTCACCTCCGCCATGGCGGGCTACGCACTGGCCAAAAAGCGCTTTATCGGCCGCAGCGTTCTGTTTACGCTGATCGTCTGCGCCATGGCGCTGCCCAAGCAGGTCATTCTGATCCCCCTGCTGCGCGAGATGAGCAGCCTGCAGCTGTACAACACGATCTGGGCGGTCATCTTCCCGATCGTCGGCTGGCCGTTCGGCATCTTCCTGATGAAGCAGTTCAGTGAGGGTATCCCCGGCGAAATGCTGGAAGCCGCCCGCATCGACGGTGCCAGCGAGCTGACGACCTTTACCCGCATTGCGCTGCCCATCATCAAGCCGGGCATCGGCGCGTTGGCGATCTTTACCTTCATCAACTCCTGGAACGACTACTT
>USNZ01000032.1 GCA_900556255.1 uncultured Oscillospiraceae bacterium | reverse complement strand
ATGCACCATGAGGTCGATACCTTTGAGCGCATGGAGATCATCAAGGATCTGCGTGTGGGCGCCATCGACGTCATTGTGGGCATCAACCTGCTGCGCGAGGGTCTGGATCTGCCGGAAGTATCGCTGATTGCGATTCTGGACGCCGACAAGGAAGGCTTTCTGCGCAGCGAGACCAGCCTCATCCAGACCATCGGGCGTGCCGCGCGCAATGCCAACGGTGTGGTATTGATGTACGCCGACGAGGTGACCCCCAGCATGGAGCGCGCTATTATGGAGACCGAGCGCCGCCGCGAGATTCAGAACGCCTACAACGAGGCGCATGGCATCACCCCCAAAACCATCGTAAAGGCCATCGGCGGCGGGCTGGAAATCAGTATGAGCGACGAAAACAAGCGCCTGCGCCAGCACCGTATGAGCCGTGTCGAGCGCCAGCAGACCATCGAACGGCTGACCAAGGAAATGAAGGAGGCCGCAAGGCTTCTGCAGTTTGAGCTGGCAGCCCAGCTGCGCGATGAGATCGCCCGTCTGGAACGGGGCGAGGATCCCACCCAGGCCGACAACAGCGAGCGCCGCGCCGCCGCCAAAACCCGCAAGGGCAGGAGGAAATACAAAAATTGAGCGAAGCAAAACAAACCAAAGCACCCCGCACCTCCAAAATCAAAATTGATGCGAACAACCGCATTGTCATCAAGGGCGCACGGGAGCATAACCTGAAAAACGTCGATCTGACCCTGCCACGCGACAAGCTGATCGTCATGACCGGCCTGTCCGGCTCGGGCAAGTCAAGCCTTGCGTTTGACACGATTTATGCCGACGGGCAGCGCCGCTATATGGAAAGCCTTTCCAGCTATGCCCGCCAGTTTTTGGGGCAGATGGAAAAGCCCGATGTCGATGAGATCACCGGGCTTTCCCCGGCTATCTCCATCGACCAGAAAACCACCAGCCTAACCCGCGCTCCACCGTGGGCACCGTCACCGAAATTTACGACTACCTGCGCTTGATGTACGCCCGCATCGGTGTGCCGCACTGCCCGGTCTGCGGGCGGGAGATCAACCAGCAGACCGTCGATGAAATGGTGGACGAGGTTCTCAAGCTGCCGGAACGCACCCGCTTTCAGGTGCTGGCACCCGTCGTGCGCGCGCGCAAGGGCACCCAGGCCAAGGAGCTGGACGCCGCCCGGCGGGCAGGTTTTGCCCGTGTGCGGGTGGACGGCAATATGTACGACCTGAGCGAGACCATCGAGCTGGACAAAAACATCAAACACACGGTGGAGATCGTTGTGGACCGTCTGGTCATCAGCGACACTGTGCGCGGACGTCTGGCAGATTCCATCGAGACAGCGTTGGCGCAGACCAACGGCCTTGTGGTCATTGATGTCATCGGCGGCGAGTCGATGATGTTCAGCCAAAGCTACGCCTGCCCCGAACATGGCATCTCGGTCGAGGAACTGACCCCGCGGATGTTCAGCTTTAACAACCCCTTCGGTGCCTGCGAAAAATGCACGGGCCTGGGTACTTTTATGAAGGTAGACCCGGCGCGGGTCATCCCCGACAAGCGCAAATCCATCCGCGAAAGCGCCATCAAGGCCAGCGGCTGGTATTATGCCGAAGGCTCCATCTCGGAAATGACCTACAAGGCGCTGGGCAAGCGCTACGGCTTTACGCTGGATACCCCCATCAAGGAGTTCAGCAAGGAGGCGCTGCACGCTTTGCTGTACGGCACGGGTGAGGAACGCATTGAGATGCAGCGCGAGAGCATGTTCGGCTCCGGCACCTACTACAACCAGTTTGAGGGCATAATCCCCAACCTCGAACGACGTTTCCGCGAGACGAACAGCGAGTGGGTCAAGGAGGAAATCGCGCTGGTCATGTCCAGCGAGGAATGCCCCGCCTGCCACGGCCGCCGCTTAAAGCCCACCAGCCTGGCCGTGACCGTGGGTGGCATTAACATTGCCGATTTCTGCGACAAGAGCGTCAATGACGAGCTGACATTTATCCAAACTGCCAAGGTCAGCGCCAAGGATGAGCGCATCGGTGCGCCCATCTTCAAGGAAGTCAAGGAGCGCCTGGGCTTTTTGCAGAGCGTGGGTCTTGGCTACCTGACGCTGTCCCGCGGGGCGGCATCGCTGTCCGGCGGCGAAAGCCAGCGCATCCGCCTCGCTACACAGATCGGTTCGGCGCTGACGGGTGTTTTGTATGTGCTGGACGAGCCGAGCATCGGTCTGCACCAGCGCGACAACGACAAGCTGATCGCCACCATGAAGCGTCTGCGCGACCTCGGCAACACGCTGATCGTTGTCGAGCATGACGAGGACACCATGCGTCAGGCGGACTATATTGTCGATGTCGGTCCCGGTGCGGGCGTACACGGCGGCGAGATCGTGGCGGCGGGCAGCGTTGCCGATATCTGCAAGGCAAAGCGCAGCATCACGGGCGCGTACCTGTCGGGCCGCAAATTTGTCGAGGTACCCACTGTCCGGCGGGAGGGCAACGGCAAGGTGCTGCGCGTTGTCAAGGCGCGGGAAAACAACCTGCAAAACATCACGGTGGACTTCCCGCTGGGCAAGATGATCTGCGTTACCGGCGTGTCCGGCTCGGGAAAATCCACGCTGGTCAATGAGATTTTGTACAAGACGCTGGCAGCCGCCCTGAACGGCGCCCGCAGCCGCCCCGGCCAGTGCGAGGAGGTCGAGGGCATGGAATGGGTGGACAAGGTCATCGGCATTGACCAGTCGCCCATCGGGCGCACACCGCGCTCCAACCCCGCCACCTACACGGGCGTGTTCGGGGATATCCGCAGCCTGTTTGCCAACACGCAGGATGCCAAAATGCGCGGCTACGGCCCCGGACGGTTCAGCTTTAACGTCAAGGGCGGCCGCTGCGAGGCCTGTGAAGGCGGCGGCATTTTGCAGATAGAAATGCACTTTTTGCCCGATATCTATGTACCCTGCGATGTCTGCAAGGGCAAGCGCTACAACCGTGAAACGCTGGAGGTCAAATACAAGGACAAGACCATCTCGGACGTGCTGGATATGACTGTCGAGGAGGCCTGCGTCTTTTTTGCCAACATCCCCAAGATCGCCCGCAAGCTGCAGACCCTGCAGGAGGTCGGCCTGGGCTATATCCAGCTGGGGCAGGCCGCCACGACGCTTTCGGGCGGCGAAGCCCAGCGTGTCAAGCTGGCAAACGAGCTGGCGCGCCGCGACACCGGGCAGACTGTCTATATTCTGGACGAGCCGACTACCGGTCTGCACGTTGCCGACGTACACCGTCTGGTCAAGGTGCTGGACAAACTGGTCGAGGCCGGCAACACGGTCATTGTCATTGAGCACAATCTGGACGTCATCAAGCGCGCCGACTATATCATTGACCTGGGCCCCGAAGGTGGCAGCGGCGGCGGTACCATCGTCGCCACCGGCACACCGGAGGAAGTGGCCGAAAACCCGCACTCTTTTACCGGGCAATATCTTAAGCCCGTTTTGGAGCGCGCCAAAAAATTGCAGCAGGAATCATGACCCCAACAGGCACACCCGACCGGGCGTGCCTGTTTTTTTGCGGGCAAACGCTTGTACTTTCGGCAAAAATTTGCTATACTACTATGGTATATTTGGATAGGTGTGCCCATATCTGCCTACCCGCTAAGGAGAATTCACTTGGAAAAGCTAACTTATACCCATAACGAGGACGCCGCCAAGACGCTGGCTGCCTACTACGAAACGCCGCCGCTGGCGTATGTGCGCAGCTACGGCTGCCAGCAGAACGTCAACGACGGCGAAAAGATCCGCGGTGTTTTGCAGGATATCGGCTACGGTCTGTGTGATAACGTCGAGCACGCCGACCTGATTTTGTTCAACACCTGCGCCGTGCGCGAACACGCCGAGCAGCGCGTTTTCGGCAACGTGGGCGCACTGAAAAAGCTCAAGGAGCAAAACCCCCGCCTGATGATCGGCATCTGCGGCTGTATGGCGCAGCAGCCCCATATTGTCGAAAAGCTGCGTCAGAGCTACCCTTATGTTGATTTGGTGTTCGGCGTGGACGGCATCGACCGCCTGCCCGCCATGCTGGCGGAGCGTGTGCGCCGCGGCAAGCGCTATCTGGAAACCCCGGCGGAGCGCAACGCCGTGGTCGAGGAAATGCCCATCCGCCGAGATTCGGGCTTCCGCGCGTGGCTGCCCATCATGTACGGCTGCGATAATTTCTGCACCTACTGCATCGTGCCCTATGTGCGCGGGCGGGAGCGCAGCCGCGAGCCCGCCGCCATTCTGGCGGAGTTCAAGCAGCTGGTGGCGCAGGGCTATAAGGAAATCACCCTGCTTGGGCAGAACGTCAACAGCTATGGCAAGGGCCTGGACGAAAAGGTGGATTTCTCCGACCTGCTCAACATGCTCTGCACGGTGCCCGGCGATTATCAGATCCGCTTTATGACCAGCCACCCCAAGGATGCCGGCCATAAGCTGATCGACACCATCGCCGCGCAGCCGCACCTGTGCAAGCATATCCACCTGCCGGTGCAGTCCGGCAGTGACAGAATGCTGCAGCAGATGAACCGCCATTACAATGTCGGGCAGTATAAGGAACTGGTCAGCTATGCGCGGGAAAAGATTCCCGGCGTGACCTTCTCCAGTGATATCATCGTGGGCTTCCCCGGCGAAACCGAGCAGGATTTTGAGGCGACGCTGGAGCTGGTTCGGGAAGTCGGCTATATGCAGCTGTTCACCTTTATCTACTCCAAGCGCACCGGCACCCCCGCCGCCAAAATGCCCGACCCCACCACCCACGCCGAAAAGGCTGCCCGCATGGAGCGTTTGCTGCGCACCCAGGACGAGTTTGCCTTTGCCGCCACCGCCGCCATGAAGGGGCAGACCGTGCGCGTACTCGTTGAGGCTGCAGGGCGCAACCCCGGCACCGTCAACGGACGGCTGGACAACAACCTTGTGGTGGAATTCACCGCCCCCGAAACACTGATCGGTCAGTGGGCGCAGGTGCACCTGACCGGTTCCCGCGCCGCCCTTCTGACCGGCGAACTTGTTTGATTTTTTAACATTGTATAAGGAGATTTACCATGGATTGCATTGATCTTTTCAAAAAAGCCGCTGCCGCCTTGCAGACTGACCCTCGTTACCTGGAGTTGGACGCCGCCCGCCGCGAAAACGACAACGACGCCGAGCTGCAGAACCTGATCGGCGAGTTTAACCTGGCCCGTCTGGACCTGAACAACGAGAGCGCCAAGACCGAGACGGATGCCGCCCGCGTGGCCGAGCTGAATCAGCGCGTCAATGCGCTGTACAGCCAGATCATGGCCAGCGAGGGTATGGTGCGCTACAACACCGCCAAAAAAGAGTGCGAGGCGATGGTCAGCCACATCGACGCCATCATCAACACCGCGATGAACGGCGGCGACCCGATGACCGTCAAGGCACCGGACGGCGCCTGCACGGGCAGCTGCTCCACCTGCGGCGGCTGCCACTAAAAAACTACGATAAAGCAACAATAAACATTTACAGGTTACAGGAGTGTGAAACATGGCCGAGCAAACCGTATCGCCCATGATGCAGCAGTATTTTGAAATCAAAAAACAGCATCCCAATGAAATCCTTTTCTACCGTGTGGGGGATTTCTATGAGATGTTCTATGACGATGCCCTGACAGCCTCCCGCGAGTTGGAACTGACCCTTACGGGCAAAAGCTGCGGCAAGGAGGAACGCGCCCCCATGTGCGGCGTACCCTTTCACTCCTACGAAACCTATGTGGCGCGTCTGATCGCCAAGGGCTACAAGGTTGCCATCTGCGAGCAGATGGAGGACCCGTCGCAGGCAAAGGGACTGGTCAAGCGGGATATCATCCGCGTGGTGACCCCCGGCACCGTCATTGAAAGCAGTATGCTGTCCGAGGACAAGAACAACTACCTGTGCAGCGTGTACTGCAAGCGCACCCGCGGGCGCTGGCGCGCGGGCATCTGCTTTGCCGATATCTCCACGGGCGAAGCCTACGCCACCGAGCTGAATGCCGAAAAAATCGGCGCTGCCATCATCACCGAGTTGTGCCGCTATATGCCCAGCGAGATTCTGATCTGCACCCCGATGCTGGATTTCAAGGACGTGACCGCCTACGTCAAGCAGCACACAAATGCCCTTGTGGAGCTGCGCGAGGATGCCTGCTATAAAGAAAGCGTCATGCAGGCCACGATGGAGGATCAGTTCGGTGAAAACTGGCGCGAGACGCTGCACTACGAAACCGACGCCCTGGTGCCGTATGCTGTGGCGGCGATGATCAACTACCTGCACGAAACGCAGAAGCACGGCGTGGAGCGCATCCGCACGGTGCAAAACTACGCCGATGCGCAGTATATGCGGCTGTCGCCTGTGACCCGCGCCAACCTGGAATTGACCGAAACCATGCGCGGGCGCGAGAAAAAAGGAACCCTGCTGTGGGTGCTGGATAAGACTGAAACCTCCATGGGCAAGCGGTTGCTGCGCTCCTGGATCGAGCAGCCGCTGGTGGACGCGGAAGCCATCAACCGCCGCCTTGGCGCGGTGCAGGCACTGTACACCTCCACGATGGCGCGCGCCGAGCTGAAGGAGGCGCTGAACCATGTCTTTGACATCGAGCGTCTGACCACCCGCATCCTGTACGGCTCTGCCACCCCGCGCGAGGTCAAGGCACTGGGTGACACCTGCGCGATGCTGCCGCAGGTCAAGGCACAGGCGGCAGGCTGCGGCGCGCCGCTGCTGACCGCCTTGGCAGAGCAAATTGACCCGCTGGAGGATATCCTGCAAAGCATCACCACCGCCATCGTGGACGACCCGCCCGCGAGCCTGAAGGACGGCGGTGCGATCCGCACGGGTTACAATGCCGAGGTGGACGAGCTGCGGGACATCATGCACGGCGGCAAGGGGTATCTTTCCGGGCTGGAGGCCCGTTACCGCGAGGAAACCGGCATACCTAAGCTGAAAATCGGTTTCAACAAGGTGTTTGGCTATTATATTGAGGTCAGTCGTTCCTACACGGATTCCGTGCCGGACAGCTTTACCCGCAAACAGACGCTGACCACAGGCGAGCGCTACATTACCCCCGAACTGAAGGAACTGGAAAACAAGATCCTGGGTGCCAACGAACGGCTGCTGGCGCTGGAGCATCAGCTGTTTGCCGATTTGCTCAATCAAATTTCCGCGCAGATCGTGCGTATTCAGCGCACGGCCTCGGCGGTCGCCCAGCTGGACGTGCTGGCGGGCTTTGCCGAGGCGGCACTGCAGAATAACTATGTTCTGCCGACGGTCGACACCGGCGACGTCTTTGAAATCAAGGAGGGCCGCCACCCTGTCATTGAAAAGATGCTCAAAAACGGTCTTTTTGTACCCAACGACACCCTGCTGGACGAGGACGAAAACCGTATGCTGCTGATCACCGGTCCCAATATGGCGGGCAAATCGACCTATATGCGGCAAAACGCCCTGATCGCCCTGATGGCGCAGATCGGCAGCTTTGTGCCCGCCGCCAGCGCCCACATCGGCGTGGTGGATGCCATTTTTACCCGTGTGGGTGCCTCGGACGATTTAGCGGCGGGGCAGTCCACCTTTATGGTGGAGATGACCGAGGTGGCAGAGATTCTGCGCAGTGCCGGCAAGGACAGCCTTGTCATTCTCGATGAGATCGGACGCGGTACTTCGACCTTTGACGGCATGAGTATCGCCCGCGCCGTGGTAGAGTATATCTGCGAGAACATCGGCTGCAAGACCCTGTTTGCCACCCATTACCATGAGCTGACAAGCATGGACAAGGATCTGCACGGCGTCAAGAACTACAACATCGCCGTCAAAAAGCGCGGCGAGGATATTACCTTTTTGCGCCGTATCGTGGCAGGCCCCGCCGACGACAGCTACGGCATTGAGGTCGCCAAGCTGGCCGGTTTGCCCGGCAGTGTGACCCGCCGTGCCCACGCCGTGCTGCGCCAGCTGGAGGCTTCTGCCCCCGGGCGTGACAATGTCATGCAGCTGGATTTTGAAACGGTGGAGGCCTATAACAACCCCAGCGTGCCCAGTGAGGTCGTGGATAAGCTCCACAGCGTGGACATTGAAACGCTGACCCCGCTGGAAGCGCTGAACTTCCTGTATGAATTAAAGACCGTATTGGACAAAGACTAAAGGCAGGTGAACATCATGGCGGAGATTCGTGTACTGGATAAGCATACCGCAGAGCTGATCGCTGCGGGCGAGGTTGTGGAGCGTCCGGCTTCGGTGGCCAAGGAATTGCTGGAAAACTCCATCGATGCAGGGGCAACGCAGATCAGCCTTGCGATAGAGCGCGGCGGCATACGCCAGCTGCAGATCGTGGATAACGGCAGCGGCAACGAACCGCAGTACATCGACAAGGCGTTTATCCGCCATGCCACCAGCAAAATTGCCACGGCAGATGATCTGGGGCATATCCACACGCTGGGCTTTCGCGGCGAGGCATTGGCCTCCATTGCAAGCGTAGCGCGCGTGGAGGTCGTGACCCGCACCGAAAACGACGAGTTTGCCTGTGTCTACCGCATTGCGGGCGGGGAGGAACAGGGAATAGAGCCGGGGGCGCGCGCCGTGGGTACGACCATCACGGTCAATGACCTGTTTTACAACACCCCGGCGCGGATGAAATTCCTCAAAAAGGACGCCAGCGAGGGAACCTTTGTATCCGAGACCGTGCTGCATGCGGCGCTTTCCCACCCGGAAATCAGTTTCCGCTTTACTAAGGACGGCAAGCAGCAGTTCATCACCCCCGGTGACGGCAGTCTGCGCAGTGCCGTGTACGCAGTGCTGGGGCGGGAATTTGCCCGCGATCTGCTGGACGTGGACGGCGGGGACGAATTGTACCGTGTAACGGGGCTTGTCACGCCGCCGCGTGCCTGCCGCGCCAGCCGTGGATCGCAGCACTTCTTTGTGAATGGCCGCTATGTTAAAAACCGCACGATGATGGCGGCGCTCGAAAACGCCTACAAGGGCACCGTGATGCAGGGCAAGTTCCCCGGCGGCGTGCTGATGCTTACGATGCCTGCCGATTTGGTGGACGTCAACGTGCATCCTGCCAAGACGGAAATTCGTTTTGCGAGAGAAAGCGATGTGTTTGACGCGGTGTACCGCGCGGTTCGCAGTGCCTTGGCAACACCGGGCAGCGGCGAATGCCGCTTTGAAATGGGACATACCGCACCCGAAGAAATCAAG
>USNZ01000031.1 GCA_900556255.1 uncultured Oscillospiraceae bacterium | reverse complement strand
GCGTTTCCGTCATGCAGATGGACGAGGGGCTGGACACCGGCGATGTGCTGGTCTGCGAGAAGATCGCCATCGGCCCGGAGGAGACCAGCGGCGAGCTGTTCGACCGGGTCACCGCCGTAGGTGCCCGCGTCCTCTGTGAGGCGGTGCCCGCCATGGAAGCCGGCACCCTCCAGCCCCAGCCCCAGCAGCATGAGAACGCCACCCTGGCCCCCATGCTGGACAAGGAGCTGGCGGAGTTCAGGCTGACCGATACTGCCGCGCACATCCACAACTGGGTGCGCGGCATGAACCCCTGGCCCATGGCCTGGTTCGTGACCGCAGGCGACAAAAAGGTCAAGGTGACCGAGTGCCGCGTGGCTGTCTCCAACGGTGAGGCTCCCGGCACGGTGCTTTCCACCAAGCCCCTGACGGTGGCCTGTGCCGATGGCGCGGTCCAGCTGCTCCATGTGGTGCCTGAGGGCAAAAAGCCGATGGATGGCACCTCCTTTGCGGCTGGTCTGCGTCTCAAAGCGGGGGATACCCTCTGATGGCGGCCAATCCACGGGCAGCGGCAGTGGCTGCACTGGTCCGGCAGGAGCAGGACGGCTTCTCAAACCTTGTGCTGGATGCCGAACTCCGCCGCCAGAAGCTGGAGGGCCGGGATAAGGCCTTTGCCGGTGCCATCTTCTACACCGTGCTGGAACATCAGGGCACACTGGATTTCATTCTGGAACAGTTCCTGCCCAAGGGCCTTGCAAAGCTGGATGCACCGGTGCGCGCGATTTTGCGCGCGGGGCTGGCGCAGGCACGGTTTATGCAGGTGCCGGTCTCGGCGGCTGTGAACGAGAGCGTCAAGCTGACCAAAGCCTTCGGCAAAACCAGCGCCGCCGGTATGGTCAATGCGGTTTTGCGCCGCGCCGCCGTGCAGCCTGTCAGCGAGAACGATTTTGCCGACCCGCTGCAGCGGCTGCAAATCTACTACTGTCTTTCCGCGCCTGTGGCCGCGCTTTTGTACCGCCAGTACGGCGACGAGGCGTTTGCCATGGCAGCGTCCTTTTTTGAAAAGCCTGCCGCCGCCGTGCGGGTCAACACCTTAAAAACCACTGATGCGGCGCTTGCCGCACGCCTGCAGCAGGAGGGCTGCGATGTCACGCAAGGACCGTGGGAACACTGCCTGCTGACGAAATTCAGCGGCTCCCCGGCGGCGACAAAATCCTTTGCCGAGGGTCTTTACCATGTGCAGGGGCTGGCCAGCCAGTATGCGGCGCTCTGTGTGCAGGCACAGCCGGGGCAAAAGGTGCTGGACCTCTGCGCTGCGCCGGGCGGCAAAAGCCTGACGCTGGCACAGTGCATGCAGGACAAAGGGCAGCTGATCAGCGGCGAGTTTGTGGCGGGGCGTGTCTCGCTTTTGCGCAAGGCGTTTGAACGCTGCGGTGTACACTGCGCCGAGGCCGTGCAAAACGATGCCGCCGTGCCCCGCCCGCAGTGGGGTATGTTTGACCGTGTCTTGTGCGATGTACCGTGTTCGGGTCTTGGTGTCATAGCCAAAAAAACGGATATCCGCTGCAAAGATTTGGCAGGTATGGAGAATTTGCTCGAAACCCAGCAAAAAATCCTGCAAAACGGGGCAGATTCCCTTGCTGAAAACGGCCGTTTGGTGTATTCTACCTGTACAGTCAATCGGGACGAAAACGAGCGTCAGGTGCAAAAATTCCTGGCAGCCAACCCCGATTTCACACTGGGCGCCCCGCCGCTTACCTATCCCGACACGGTGGATACCGGCTATGGTACGCTGTTTTTGCCGCAGAAGACCCACACCGACGGATTTTTCGCGGCCATTCTGCAAAAAAAGCATTGATTTTCTCGTTTATACGATTTAGGAGGACTCCCGCATGGAACAGGCTGCAGGAATTTGCCTTTCGGATATGACCCTGGACAGGCTGACGGCGTATATCGTCAGCCTGGGTCAGCCGAAATTCCGCGCCAAACAGATTTTTAAGTGGCTGCACCAAAAGCTGGTGACCGAATTTTCGCAGATGACCGACCAGCCCAAAGCGCTCATCGCTCTGCTTGAGCAGCAGTGCACGATCGCCGCGCCCGCCATACGCCGCCGTCAGCAGTCGGCGGACGGCACGGTCAAATATCTGCTGCAGCTGGCGGACGGCAACTGCATTGAAACCGTGCTGATGCGCTACAAATACGGCAACACCGTCTGTGTGTCCACCCAGGTGGGCTGCGCGATGGGCTGCCGCTTTTGTGCATCCACCCAGGCGGGGCGTGTGCGCGACCTGACGCCGGGGGAGATCGCTTCCGAAATTTATACCGCACAAAAGGACACAGGGGAGAGGGTATCCCACATCGTCCTGATGGGCATCGGAGAGCCGCTGCATAACTTTGACAACGTCATGGATTTTCTGGAGATCATCTCCTGCCCGGAGGGCGTCAACATCGGCATGCGCAATATCAGCCTGTCCACATGCGGCTTGGTGCCGAAAATCGACGAGCTGGCCAAGCGGCATTTGCAGCTGACGCTTTCTGTGTCGCTGCACGCGCCCGACAACGCCGTGCGTTCCTCCATGATGCCGGTCAACGATGCCTTCCCGCTGGAGCAGCTGATTCCGGCCTGCCGCCGCTACCAGAAGGAGACCGGCCGCCGCATCAGCTTTGAATATTCGATGGTGCGCGGTGTCAACGATTCCTCCGAGATGGCACAGAAACTGGCGGATCTGATTCGCGGCATGGGGGCGCATGTCAACCTGATCCCCATCAACCCCGTGGACGGAAGCCCCTATTCCGCCACAGATGACGCCAACGTCCACCGCTTCCGCAAGGAGCTGGAGGCACTGGGCGTCAATGCCACGGTGCGCCGCCGCCTGGGCACCGATATCAGTGCCGCCTGCGGCCAGCTGCGCCGCGAGGATGCCCAAGAGACTTTATCAGGAAAGGACGAAACGCAATGAAGATTGCAGCCATCACCGACATCGGCAGCTGCCGCCAGGAAAACCAGGACAACTATTGCGCGCAGCAGTTGCCGGGGGGAACTGCATGGGGCATTGTGTGCGACGGTATGGGCGGCGTAAACGGCGGGCGGGTGGCCTCCCGCATTGCAACCGACACTATGCAGCAGTATTTTGCTAAGGAACTGCCGGAATTGCAGCCCGGTGCAGAAAAAGCCTTTTTGCTGCGCGGGTTTGATATCATCAACCGCGCCGTGTACGACAAGGCAACGGCCTCCCCGGAAATGCTGGGCATGGGCACCACGGGTGTCTGTGCCTATGTGGGGGCAAACGGCATGGCGCATATTGCGCATGCAGGGGATTCCCGTGCGTATCTGTACCACGCGGGGGAGCTGACGCAGATCACGCACGACCACTCGATGGTGCAGCAGCTGGTGGACAGCGGCCAGATCACCCGCGAGCAGGCCGCCCAGCATCCGCAGAAAAACCTGATCACGCGGGCGTTGGGGGTGTCTGCCAACATCGTGCCGGAATACAGCCGCTGTCAGGTGGCTGTGGGGGATATCCTGCTTTTGTGCACGGACGGGCTGACCAACATGATACCGGATACAGAAACTGCGCGAATCTTGCGCGATGCAACGTTCTTTGATGCCACAAGGATTCTTGTGGATCATGCTTTGCAGGCCGGCGGCCAGGATAACATCACCGTCCTGCTGATGGGTGTGGAGACTACGGAGGTCAACAATGGATAATATGATCGGCAAGCGGCTGGACGGCCGCTATTCCATAGAGGGTCTGGTAGGTGTCGGCGGTATGGCCAACGTCTACCGCGGCACCGACCTGAAAACCGGCAACCCGATTGCCGTCAAGGTGCTCAAGGAAGAATTTCTCGACAATGAGGAGCTGGTGCGTCGCTTCAAGAACGAGTCCAAGGCGATCTCCATTTTGGACCACCCCAACATTGTCAAAGTGTACGATGTTTCGGTCACCGACAAGTTGCAGTATATCGTCATGGAGTACGTCGACGGTATCACCTTAAAGGAATATCTGCGCCAGCGCGGCGGTGCGCTTACCTGGAAGGAGGCCGTCTACTTTGCCTCCCAGGTACTCAGCGCTTTGCAGCATGCCCACGCCAAGGGCATCATCCACCGCGACGTTAAGCCCCAGAACATCATGCTGCTGGCCAACGGCTCCATTAAGATGATGGACTTCGGCATCGCCCGATTCTCCCGCGCGCAGAGCCAGACTGTCAGCGACAAGGCCATCGGCTCGGTGCATTATATCAGCCCCGAACAGGCCAAGGGCGAGCGCACCGATGCGCGCACCGATATCTACTCGGTGGGCGTTATGCTGTATGAGATGCTGTCCGGCAAGCTGCCGTTTGACGGCGACGGTGCGGTTTCCATCGCCATCATGCAGATTTCCGACAAAGCCCGCCCGCTGGCGGAGGTTGCCCCCGATGTGCCGGAGGGCATCCGCCAAATTACCGAGAAGGCCATGGAAAAAGATCCCGCCAAGCGGTTCCAGAGTGCCGCCGAGATGCTGGACGCCATAGAAACTTTCAAGAAAAACCCCTCCATTCATTTTGAGTACGAGTACAGAAATATGCAGGACAATCCCGAAAAGCAAATCAGCCGCGTGGTGAACAGCGCCAAGCCCGGCAGCAATCTGCGCACCGGCAGCGCCCGCCGTGCAGGGGCCGCCGCAAACGGCAACAAAAAGAAAAACCGCAAGGAGCCTAAGCCCTTTACTATGTTCCCGATTTTTGCGGGCATGGCGGTAGCGTTTGTCATCGGCGCGGCCATTCTTATCTATCTGATTTTCACAAACTCCAACAACCTCCTGTTCTCCAACCGTGAGGATGTGACGCTGATCAACTTTGTCGGTATGACCAAGGACGAATACCTGGCCTCCGACTACAACAAGCTGCTGAAAGCCGAATTTGACGAAACCTACGACAGCTCCAGCGCGGCGGGCACCATCATCCGCCAGACGCCCGGTGCCGGGCGAACCGTCAAGGAAAAGCAGAAGGTGACGCTGACCGTAAGCCTCGGCACCGAGTATGTCACCGTGCCGGAAACCAAAAACATGGACGCCGACGATGCCAAACAGACCCTGCTGGACAAGGGGTTGCGTGTGACCAAAAAGCCCATCGTGGACGCCACAGTGGCCACCGGTGCGGTGGCCTACACCGAACCCGCGGCAGGGGAAACGGTGGAGGGCGGCTCCACCGTCATCATGTATGTCAGCCGTGAGGAGGCCCAGACCGAGTCCGTTGTGCCCAGCCTGACCGGGCGTACCATCGAGGAGGCCCGTGAGGAAGTCAAGAGCAGCTTGATTTCGCTGTCGGTCGTCGAGCAGGCCAACGAGCAGCCGGCCGGTACGGTCATCAGCCAGTATCCCGAGGCCGGTACCAAGGTGCGCGTCGGCAGCGGCATCACCGTGTATGTTTCCACGGGTGTGCCCGAAGTGGTCGCGGAAACGCCGACTGAACCCCAGCCTGTTCCCGGTCTGCCCGAGGGCACGACGGGTGACCCGAACGAAGGCAAGACCTGGGCCGAAATGTACTGGTTCCCCGACGGCACCTACGAGTGGCGTGCCGTGTACGAGCACGACTATGGCGTGTACTGGTACGGCACAAACGAGCCTTACGTCAATAACGCCCCGGCCACGTCCGGGGGTTGATGCCATGGACTATATCACAAAGGGCATCGGCGGCTTTTACTATGTAAAAACGCCCGATGGCATCGTGGAGTGCAAGGCCCGCGGCGTGTTCCGCAAGCGGGGCATCACCCCGGTGGCGGGCGATAAGGTATGCCTGTCGGCAGACCGTGCGGCCATTGAGGAGATCCTGCCCCGCAAAAATGTTTTTATCCGCCCGCCCATTGCCAACCTGGATGTGCTGTTTATCGTTGCCAGCACGGTGCAGCCGGTGCCCAGCACGCTGGTGCTGGATCAGCTGGCCGCAGCGGCTGTATACAAGGACGTGCAGCCGATACTTGTCATTACCAAGGCGGATCTGGCGGCTGCCGATACCCTGCAGCAGGCCTACGCCCACAGCGGCATCCCGCTGATCATGCTCAACTACGAGACCGGCGAAGGGCTGGACGAGATACGCGCGCATATCAAGGATCATCTGTGCGCGTTCTGCGGCAACTCCGGCGTGGGCAAGTCGACCTTGCTGAATCACCTGGCGCCGGAATTGAATCGCGAAACAGGGCAGATCAGCCGCAAGCTGGGCCGCGGCCGCCACACCACCCGCGAGGTGGAAATCTTTGAGATTTGCGGCGGGCGTCTGGCTGACACGCCGGGCTTTGCCAGCCTGGAGGCACAAAAGCTCTGCCGTATCCCCAAGGACGAATTGCAGCACACCTTCCCGGAATTTGAACCGTATTTCGGGCAGTGTCGGTTTACCGGCTGCTCCCACCGCAGCGAGACCGGCTGCGCCGTGCGTCAGGCGTTGGAGGCGGGCAAAATCAGCCAAAGCCGCTATGCGAGCTATCTTGCCATGTACGCCGAGGCCGAAACGAGGAAAGAATGGGAAAAATAACAAAAGATGCCGTTATTCTTTCGGCTGTTCCGGTGGCGTCGGAAATGCGGCACTACCTTGTGCCGAACGCCTTTGTGGTGGCCTGCGATGCGGGCTACCGCAATGCCGAGCGTCTGGGTGTGCGGCCGGATTTGTTCGTGGGGGATTTTGACTCTGCCCCGCGGCCCCAAACCACCGACGAGACCATTGTCTTGCCCCACGTCAAGGACGACACCGACACCCACTATGCTGCCCGCTACCTGCTGGAGCAGGGCTATACCCGCATCACAATACTGGGGGCATTGGGCGGGGCACGGCTGGAACACAGCCTGGCCAACATCGCCACGGGGCTGTTTCTGGCGCAAAACGGGGTCAAGGTCCTGCTGGCAGACGCCCGAAGCGAGCTGCATTATCTGCTGCCGAACGTGCCGCTGACCCTGCAAAAAGGGGACTGGCAGTATCTTTCGCTGTTTCCTTTGCAGGGGACTTTGCAGGGCGTGACGCTTACGGGCGTCTACTACCCGCTGCAAAATGCAGCCCTTACCGCCGATTATCCGCTGGGGGTCAGCAACGAATTTGTGCAGGACACAGCTGTGCTTTCCTGCACGGCGGGCTGCGGCCTGGCAGTGCTGACCCGTGCCGACGGGTAACACAACCGCCGCATGCTGCATACTATGGCACAAACCCGAAAGCGAGGTGTGCGCCATGAATGTTGTTGTGATTCGCTGCCCCAAGGCGCTGCGTTGGCTGCTGCGCGTGACATTCAAAGTATAAAGGCAACACCGCACAATTCCCGCCTGACGGCTTAAGCACCACTACGGCGGCTACGGTACAGCATCTGCGTTGCCAAAATGCTCGATAAGACACAAAGTATTATCTGCGCTTTTGGCTTAGCATCTGCCGCACCTCGCTCGCCGTATCGGCACTTAGAATTATGCGGTATTGCCTAAAGGAAAAAACCTCCGCTGCCCTTTTGGGGCGGCGGGGGTATTTTTTTGCCCCTGCGGCCATATAGATACACAAGAGGTTTTCCGCTGCCGGAAAAAAGGGAGGTATCGACTATGGAACTCAAGGTGTTTAAGGACACCGTGACCGCCTATGCGGGGCGCTGGGAAACACGGCTGGAACTGCCTGTGGAAACCGAGATCCTCATCCCCGACTATCAGCCCGCCGTGTTCAAAATCGTAAAATGCCTGATAACACCGGTCATTCTGCAAAATGCCGTGGCCGACGGCCGCTGGATGGCGCAGGGATATCTGCGCTGTACCGTGTATTATCAGAGCGATGAGCCGGGCAGCCGCCTGTGGCGCATGGAACAGAAGCTGCCCTTTGAAAAATCGGCCGAGCTGCCCGCCGATACCTGCGCCGAGGGTGCGGCTGCCGTGGACGGCGAGGTGGAGTATTGCAACTGCCGTGCTGTCAGCGAGCACCGTCTGGATCTGCGCGGGGCGTACATTCTTGCGGTGTCGGTGCCGACCTTCCGCACGGGTGAGGTGCTGACCGCCCTGGCCGATTGCGGCATAGAGCAGCGCACCGCCGAACTGCAGGGGCTGCAGCGCATTGCTGCCGAGGAAAAGACCTTTACCGCGCAGACGGGTGTGTCTCTGCAGGGCGGCGAGACCGTGCTGGACGTGGACGGCATGTTTGTGTCCGGCAGTGCCGTGGCGGGCGCGGGGCAGCTGCATATTCAGGGAACGCTGCGGGTGCAGCTTTGCTGCCAACCGCCTGACAGCGAGGCACTGACAACCATCTCCAAGGAGCTGCCCGTGCAGCAGACCTTGGAGCTTGCCGCCATACAGGACGAGGATCGGGTGCTTTTGTGGGGCGATGTGCTCGCCTGCACGATCAGCAGCGACGATGCCGGCGAGACTTCGCTGGCTGTCACCTGGCGGCTGCACACCGAGGTGTGGCGGCAGCAAAAGCGCAGCGTGGTGGCCGACGCCTACTCGACCGTATGCCGGACCCAAACCGTGGGCACGGTTTTCCGTATGCTGGAGGAAACCGCCGACCTTTCAGGGTGTACTTCCGTCACCGTGGAGGACGACCTCCCGCAGGAGGATATGCAGGTTCGGGGCTGCTTTGTCACGCTGGGCGCGGCGGGTATCGTGCCGACCGACAAGGGGCTGCAAATTGAGGGCAGGGGTACGGCGCATGTGCTTTGTTCCGATGAACGGGGCGAGCTTGCCTGCTACGACAAGCCGTTTACCTGGCAGGCGGGCGGTGCCTTTGGCGGCAAGCCGGAGGAATGCTGCCTGTGTCTGCACGCGGCAGCGGCGCATATCCAAAGCAGCAAGGCGGGCGCAAGGCTGCGGGTGGAGCTGGATATTGAGACCACGGGCAGCCTTTTGCAGGCAAGACCGATGCAGCTGCTGACCGACGTGGAAACGGGGGAGGAATACCCCGCCGACGACATTGCGCTGTATCTTTACTATGCGCGGCAGGGCGAACCCATTTTTGACATTGCCAAGCGCTACCATGCCCGCGCCAAGGATCTGGCACAGGCAAACGGCATGGACACCGCCGACACCGCCCCGCAGGAGCTTACTGCCCAAGCCGCCGTTTTGCTGATCCCGGCGGCACTGTAAAGGAGGAACGGCCTGTGACACAGGAACAAATCTACGAAAATATCGCCAAGCGCACAGGCGGGGATATCTATCTGGGGGTCGTCGGCCCGGTGCGCACCGGCAAAAGCAGCTTCATCAAGCGCTTTGCGGAGCTTATGCTGCTGCCGCATATCCAAAACGACGCCCGCCGCACCCGCG
>USNZ01000030.1 GCA_900556255.1 uncultured Oscillospiraceae bacterium | reverse complement strand
AGAAAGCTGATGGGTTCGGTGACGGAATCTGCCGCAGAATCGCGCTTTTCCCAGTTGAGGTACTGAGTAAAGCTATCCCAGATGCTCTCCACCCGGCCGTCTTTGCCATACTGTTTTAAGGCGTAACCTGCGGTGTTGTAGGGCTGCTCGGCGTTCGTGTCAGGGTCAGTGCCCAGGCCCGCTGAGGTGTGGGCATTGACCCACGCGCCGGGGAACGCAGCCATTAGCTCGTCGACATCCTCAGGGTAGGTACGCTGGGCGTCAAAGTCAAAGCGGCCCATAGAGATAGCGTAGGTACGCAGATAATGGTCGGTTTCATCGGGCGTTTGCAGGGGCGGATTGGCAAAGGCGAACAGCGCCCCGCACAGCAAAATGCAGCAAGCCCCCCGCTTGGCGAAGTCCTTACAATGCCGCAGCAGCACCGCCGCCGCACCCGCCGCCATGGCCAGCACCACGCAAAGGCCGGTGATCTGCAGCGGCGGCACACCCCGGGCATCCAGCCCGTAAAAGACACGCCAGTAGTAGCTGACGATGACGCCCGCCACGGCGCACAGCCCCAACACGAAAGCCCACCGTGCGGCGGGGTGCCATACGGTGGGTGAAAATTTGCGTTTGTTTGACGAATTTTCCATAGATTACAGGATATACTGACCGACCTTGTACTGGTCCAGGTTGCCGCGCAGGAACTCGATGGTAGCGGCAAGGCCCTGCTCAAAGGTGTACTGGGGCGCCCAGCCGGTCAGGTTGCGCAGCTTGGTGGAGTCGCCCAGCAGGCGGTTGACTTCGCTCTTTTCGGGGCGCAGGCGCTCGGCCTCGCAGACGATCTTGGCGTTGGGGTTGATCTGGGCGATCAGCTCGTTGGCCAGATCCCCGATGGAGTGCTCGATGCCGGTGGCAATGTTCAGCTCCTGGCCGATGGCGGCATCGCAGTCGGCAATGGTCATAAAGCCGTTGGCGGTGTCCTTGACGTAGTTGAAATCGCGGGTGGGGGTCAGGCTGCCGAGCTTGATCTCGGTTTGCCCTGCCAGCAGCTGGGTGATGATGGTGGGAATGATGGCGCGGCCACTCTGGCGCGGGCCGTAGGTGTTGAAGGGACGCACGATGGTGACGGGCAGATCAAAGCTGCGGTAGAAGCTCTCTGCCAGGCGGTCGGCGCCGATCTTGGTGGCAGAGTAGGGGCTTTGACCCTGGTAGGGGTGCTTTTCGTCGATGGGCACATACTGCGCGGTGCCGTAGACCTCGCTGGTGGAGGTGACCAGCACGCGTTGGGTGCCCAGCTCGCGCGCGGCGTTCAACACGTTCAGTGTGCCCTTGATGTTGGTGTCCACATAGCTGTCGGGGCTGTGGTAAGAAAACGGAATGGCGATCAGTGCGGCCAGATGGAACACGCGCTCCTGCCCGCGCATGGCGGTGCGCACACCGTTGGGGTCGCGCACGTCGCCCATGAAAACGTCGATCTCGCTGCGGATCTCCTTGGGCAGGGTGTCGATCCAACCCAGGGAGCCAAACGAATTGTACAGGCAGAAGGCGCGAACCTTCTCGCCGCGTTTTACCAATTCCTCGGTCAGGTGGCTGCCGATAAAACCGTCTGCGCCGGTTACCATTACGGTGTGTGCCATAACTATACTCCTTTTATAAACAGGTATATTTTTGCAATGTACAATACTTGTAAAACAGTATACCTTATTTTTATGAAAAATTCAAGGCAAAGGCGCAGAATTATGTTGTGGGGATTGTAGGGGTGAGCACGCGGGGTTTACCCGGCAGGTTGATTTATCGGGACGGCTGCAGCGGGCGGTCAATGACCGCCCCTGGGGGGTGGTGAATTTTGTTGTTGCAATATTTCGTGGTAAGGCAGTATTTCCGGCAGGTTTGTAGGGGACGCATAGATGCGTCCCGTGGCGTTTAGCCGTTATATCGCATTACCGGGACGGCTGCAACGGGCGGCATATATGCCGCCCCTACGGTCTGACCCGTGATTTTAGCGTTACAATTATGCCGCGAAATAGCCTTTCCCTTGGGGGGAAGCCTTTCGTGCGGTTACCCGTCGGTTTTTCCCAAAAACACAACACGCCCCCGCCGGAATCGGCGGGGGCGTGTTTGCTGTTTAAGGCAATGCCGCATAATTCTAAGCGCCGATACGGCGAGCGAGGTGCGGCAGATGCTAAGCCAAAAGCGCAGGCAATACTTTGTGTATTGGCGAGCATTTTGGCAACGCAGATGCCGTGCCGCAGCCGCCGTAGCGGTGCTTAAGCCGTAAGGCGGGAATTGTGCGGGATTGCCTTTATAATACCTTGGACAAAAATGCCTTCAGGCGCTCGTTTTCGGGGTTTGTGAAAAATTCCTGCGGGGGCTTGTCCACCTTGACAACGCCCTCGTCAATAAAGATGATGCGGTTGGCGACCTCGCGGGCAAAGCCCATCTCGTGGGTGACGCATACCATCGTCATGCCGCCGCGCGCCAGTTCCTTCATCAATTCCAGCACTTCGCCGACCATTTCGGGGTCCAGCGCACTGGTCGGCTCGTCAAACAGCAGCACGTCGGGGTTCATGGCCAGCGCGCGCACAATGGCAATGCGCTGCTTCTGCCCGCCGGACAGCATGTTGGGATAAGTGTCTGCCTTGTCTGCCAGACCGATGCGCTCCAGCAGCTCGATCGCCTTTTTGTCGGCCTCGTCCTGCGTCATCAGGCCCAGACGCACGGGCGCCAGGGTGATGTTCTTTTTTACGGTCAGGTGCGGGAACAGGTTGAAATGCTGGAACACCATGCCCATTTTCTGCCGCACATGGTCGATGTCATGGTCGGTGACAGGCTTGCCGTTGAAGATGATCTCGCCGCCATCCGGTTCTTCCAGGTGGTTGAGGCAGCGCAAAAAGGTCGATTTGCCGCAGCCCGACGGGCCAACCAGCACAACGCAGTCGCCCTTGTTGATGGTCAGGTTTACGCCCCGCAAAACCTGCAGACCGTTGAAGTCTTTTTTCAGATTTTTAACGTCTATCACTTTGCGCCAACTTCCTTTCCACCTTGCTCAGCAGCCAGCTCAGCAGCATGACCAGCACCAGATAGATGCACGCAATGCCCAGCAGCGGGAACATCGGCTCGTAGGTACGGTTCATGATGCCCTGCGCCGCGTACAGCAGTTCCTTGCCGCCGATGACCGTGATCAGCGAGGTATCCTTCAGCAAAACGATAAACTCGTTGCCGAGCGCCGGCAAAATCGAACGGATCGCCTGCGGGATGATGATCTCCAGCATCGTGGTCATATAATTCAGACCCAGGCTGCGCCCCGCTTCCATCTGGCCGGGGTCAACCGCCATCAGACCGCCGCGGATGATCTCCGACACATATGCGCCCGAGTTGATGCCCAGCGTCAGTGCGCCGACCAGCGTAAACTCGCGGCTGCTCTTAAAGACGACCATGCTCATGATCAGCAGCTGCACCATCATGGGCGTGCCGCGGATGATGGTGGCATAAACCTTCGCAACAGCGTTAAAAACACCCAATACCGGGTTGCGGTGATGGGGCTTTTGCTGGTCGTGCGCCACACGGATCATGGCCACCACAGAGCCAAGCACAACACCCAGTGCCAGTGCCATAGCCGTGACCATCAGCGTGGTGCCCACGCCCTTGATATACTGCTGCCAGCGGTCCGCCACGATAAACGCCTGATAGAACTTTACGAAAAAGTCCTGCAAAACGTTCAGCGTCTGCCCGCTTTTGGCCATTTGTGAAAGCAGCTCGTACTGTGCCTGCATCTCACCACAACCTTTCCTTTTGAATAAAAAGAGCACGCCGGGTCAACCGGCGTGCCCATCTTCGGACGTTACTTAAAGTTTACTCTGCCTTGATGTATTTGTCAACAATGGCCTGCAGGGTGCCGTCGTTCTTCAGCTCTTCCAGCGCACCGTTGATGGCGTTAAGCATCGCGGTGTTGCCCTTGGCCACGCCGATGGCGTAGTCCTCCTCGGCATAGGCGGTGTCCAGGATCTTCAGGCCGGGGTTGGCCTCGACGAACTCCTTGGCGGGGGCATTGTCGATAACGACAGCGTCCACCTGACCGTTGACCAGCGCCTGAACGGCAGTCAGACCGTCGTCATACGGGGTGACGTGCTCATCGCCGAAATCGTCGGAGCAGTAGATGTAGCCGGTGGTGCCGCGCTGGGTGCCGATCATCTTGTCAGCCAGATCGTCGGGGGTGGCAATGTCGGAGTCCTCCTTGACGATGATGGACTGGATGCCGGTGGCGTAAGAATCGCTGAAGTCCATGACCAGCTGGCGGTCCTCGGTGACGGTGACACCGGCCATGACCAAGTCGCTCTTGCCGTTCTGGGCGGCCAGCAGGGCGGCGTCGAAGTCCATATCATCGACCTGCAGCTCCAGGCCGAGCTTGTCGGCGATGGCGGCGGCTACGTCGATGTCGATGCCGACAAAGTTGCCGTTGTCGTCGGTGGACTCATACGGAGGAAATGCAGCGTTGGTGGACATGGTCAGCTTGCCGGGGGTGACGGTGGTCAGCTCGGCAGCAGCCTCGGAGGAGGCGGAAGCGGCCTCAGAGGAAGCGGCTTCGGAAGAAACGGCTTCGGAGGAAGCGGGGGCAGAACTTGCGGCGGAACCGCAGGCGGCCAGGCTCATCATCATGGCACCGGCCATCAATACAGCAGACAGTTTTTTCATGGATGTTCCCTCTATTCTTAAATCAAATATCGGCCAAGCCCTCACTTGGCTATGAGGATAGTATAGCTGCATAACTATGCAAAGTCAATGCATAAATACAAATTTTGGCGTTTTGCGTGTACGCGCGCACCGCGCGCGCCGTTTTTTGTGCAAAACAGCAGAGACTGCCACGGCGCAGGCTTCCCCCTTTGGGGGAAGCTGTCACCGCAGGTGACTGATGAGGGGGTGCTTGCCGGAAAATTTCCCCTCATCCGGCGCGCAGGCGCGCCACCTTCTCCCCACGGGAGAAGGCTTTTGTCCTGCCCTACGCCGCACTGTATAAAACGTGTCCGCGCAAGCGGACACACCTAATCTAAACTCTAAACTCTAAACTCTCCACTCTGCGCTCCCCCCTTGCGCTCTATAATAAAATAATGTATAATAAGATGATTTAGTGTCATTTTTTGAAGGAGGACTGCTGCGGTGAGCCTGCAGAGCTTTACATTTTTTGGTTTTTTACCGGTCACGGTCTTTATCTACCTGCTGCTGCCCAAACGGCTGCAAAGCCCGTTTTTGCTGGCGGCCAGCTGGTTTTTTTACGCTGCAGCGGGCAAAGCTATGGATATGCCCGCCATGCTGCCGCTTTGCATTGCCATAAGCGGGTTTGCCTACCTGTGCGGGCGGGCGCTGAACCTGCACGGCGGGGCGCACAAAACCGCCGTGCTGCGCATCGGCGTTGTGGGTCTGCTGGCGATCCTGGCCTTTTTTAAGTATAACGGCGCGTTTGCCGCCCCCGACGGCTGGCAGGGCATTGCCATGCCGCTGGGTATCAGCTTTTACACCTTTGCGGCCATCAGTTACCTGATCGACACCGCCCGCGGCGACTGCGAGCCGGAAACTAATTTTGTCGATTTTGCATTGTATACCGCATTTTTTGCCACCGTTACGCAAGGCCCCATCTGCCGCGCCGGCCAGCTTTTGCCCCAGTTCAAGCAGGAGCACCGCTTTGACGCCGCCCGCACTGTGCGCGGCCTGCGGCTGCTGGCGCTGGGCCTGTTTAAGATGGTTGCCGTAAGCGATGTGCTGGGCGTTTTTGTGGGCGAGGTGTTCGGCCGCTACCAAAACTACGGCGGGCCGATGCTGATTTTGGCGGCGGTTTTTTATACATTCCAGCTGTACTTCAACTTTTCGGGCTATTCCGAGACAGCCCGCGCCGTGGGTCTTTTGCTGGGGCTGGAGCTGCCCGAAAACTTCAAAACCCCCTTTTACGCCACCAACTTTTCCGGCTTTTGGAGCCGCTGGCACATCAGCTTTTCGTCCTGGCTGCAGGACTACCTGTTTATGCCGCTGGCGTGGGCCGATGTCAGCCGCGTGACCGGCGGCCGCCTGAGCCGCCTCCCCGCAGAATTTTGCGTGTTCACGGTGTTTTTTGTCTCCGGCTTTTGGCACGGCAACACGCTGCCGTTTGTCATTTGGGGACTTTTGCAGGCCGTCTACCGCCTGGGCGAGGAGCTTTTGCACCGCCGCCTCGGCAAGCCCAAAAAGAAGGCCCCCGCGCGGGTCCTGTGGGCCAAGCGCGCGGGCGTGTTTGTGCTGTGGACCTTTAGCATGGTGTTTTTCTGCGTAGGTATGTATAACATGTCCACCGCAGATGCCTTTGGCATTTTGGCGGGGTGGTTTGCCGGCTGGGCACCCGCCCGCTTTGCCGCCGAGCTGTACAGCGCCGTGTACACGGCCTTTTACGCCAACCCCATCATGGTGGCGTTCTACTATGCGTTTACGGTGTTTGGCCTGGCGCTTTGCTTTGTGCTGGATCATCGCCGCGCCTTTATCTATAAAAACAAGCCGTCCGAGGTTTGCCTTGCCTCCGAAAAATACCGCTGGGTCGTGTATTATCTGCTGGTGCTGGGCCTGCTGGCGGGCTACATTATGCAAAGCGGCGGCTTTGCCGACGCAGGGTTCGGCATGTATGCCAACTTCTGATGTGTTCTGATGTGTTCTATATTATAAGGAAAGGCGGTCTGCCCGCGTGAAATCCATCTGCAAGAAACTGGCGCTGCTGGCAATTCCCCTGGCGGTGTGGTTTGTATTCTTTGCGGCCTTTGAGCCGAACAACTATTTTGGGCTGAAATCGTCGGCGTCGTCCTCTCAGCCCGTGGCGCGGGTGCGCGCGTACCAGCAGCACCCCGGGCGCAACCTGATTCTGGGCGACAGCCGCATGGCGCACTTTGACCTTGCGCTGGTGCAGGAGGTTTCGGGGCAGGAATGGCAGAACCTTGCTTTTGGCGGTGCATCGCTGAAAGAATCGCTGGATCTGGCCGATTACATCCTGCAAAGCGGCCACGAGGTCGACCGCCTGCTGCTGGCGGTCTCGTTCTACACCCTGAACGAGGGCTACAACACCGACCGTTTTGCGACGCTGGAAACCACGCTGAACAATCCCCTGGCGTACTGCTTCAACCTGGAATACAATGTCAACGCCCTGACCGCCGCCATGGACACCCTGCGCGGCACGCCGGACACGATCGAATCCGGCGACTGGGGTCCCGCGGACTATCTGGCCGACGACGGCACGGTTTTGCCGCTGCACCGCAAATTATACGACTACCCCGCCATCATTACACCCAAGTGCAAGGCGTGGGCGCTGAACGAAACCCAGCTGGAACACCTGTACCGCGTGGCCGATGCCTGCCGTGAGCGCGGCATTGCGCTGACGGTGGTCATGCCGCCGATGGCGCAGAACGTGCGCACCGAGGTGTGCGACGAGTTTGGCATCACACAGGCGATGCAGGACACGGTCTTGCCCGCGCTGCGCACCGCCGCCGATACCTACGGCTTTACCCTGCTGGATTACGAATGGCAGGGCAGCTGCATTACAGACGATGACACGCAGTTTTTTGACGGATTTCACCTGGACGAGCTGTACGGCCTGCCCGATTGGACACGCCAGCTGTTTGAGGATATGCAAAGGTAAAAGGAAAAAACTATGGCATTGGATTTTTTGATTTTGTACGAGCACACGGTGCGCGAATATGAGAGTGACCTGCTGTTAAAGCTGGAGCTGGAACGCCGCGGCTACACCGCCGAGATCCGCCAGCTGCTGGACCCCAAGCATCTGCGGCTGTTCGGCAAGGACAAGCCGGAGGTACTGGTGGCCAGCTGCATGTACGACAACGAGGCGATCAACAGCCATGTGTACAACAACATCGGCCGCTGCAACAAGATCGTCAACCTGCACTGGGAGCAGATGCTTTCGGACACGCAGGAGGAGGGCGACTGGTTCAACATGAACGGCAACGCCAAAAAGTGTGTGCAAACCTGCTGGGGCAAGCGCACCGCCGCCCGCCTGCAGGCGCACGGCATGGACGCCAAAAACACCCCCGTGACCGGCGCGGTGATGATGGATTTTCTGCGCCCGGAATTTGCGGGCTATTTTAAGGACAAAGCCGCCCTGTGCCGAGAGTTCGGCCTGGACCCCGCCAAAAAGCTGCACCTGTATATTTCCAGCTTTGGCTATGCCAGCATGAACGACGACGAGGTGGCGGAGCTTTCCAAAATGGCGGGCACGGATTTCAGCGGCTTTGCCAAGACGAACCGCGTTTCGATGGCCGAAACTCTGCGCTGGTTCGATGAATATCTGGGCGCGCACCCTGAGGTGGAGCTGGTTTACCGCCGCCACCCCAGCGAGTGGAACAGCCCCGCGCTGGAGGAACTGAGCCGCAAACGCCCGAACTTCCATGTGATTTTTGCCGATTCTGTCAAGCAGTGGATCGTGGCGGCGGATTCCATTTCCATCTGGATGAGCACCGCCATCGCCGAGGTGTACATGGCGGGCAAAAGCTGCCATATCCTGCGCCCCGTACCCATTGAGCACGAGTATGACCCCGTCATCTACAAGGACGCGCAGTATGTGACCTCTTACGAGGAATTTGACGCTGCCATGGCAGAAAACGACCCGCCCTTCCCCATCGCGCGCGAGGTGATCGAGGGGTATTTTGACCCCTGCACCGTCCCCGCCTACAAGCGGATGGCGGATCTGTTGGAGGATGTATACCGCAACCCGCCGCGCGACACCCCCATGGGCGAGGGGTTCCGCCCGCATTTTAATCTGCTGAAATTCTGCGCCCTGGCGGGTGTGCATTTTCTGTACCGCCGCGGCTGGGAGCCGAAGCGGGTATTTGCTTTCTGCCCGCCGCTGGCCAATTTTGCCCAGCGCATCTACGGCTATGTGGACAAGGCGCACGTCACACCCGAGCAGGTCGCTGCGATGGAAGCAAGGATTCGTCCGTTTGTTAAATAGCAGCTCCCGGTAAAGGCGTATGTACTTTCTTTGGACACCCAAAGAAAGTACCAAAGAAAAGTGCCGCTACTTCCGAGGCGCGGGGCACGGCCGGGGGATTGCGGGGTTGCGAGCGTGGGAACCCGGCTGAGCGTGCGAAGCCGGGGAGCGAGCAATGTTCGCCCCGGCGGGGCGAATAACCGCACGAGCGAGTCGGCTATGCCGACTGGCGGCGCTCGTTGTGCGCCGCCAAGCGCGCCCCCTGGACCCCCAAATATGTGGGTCGCGGACGGGCGGGGCTAAAAAATCGT
>USNZ01000029.1 GCA_900556255.1 uncultured Oscillospiraceae bacterium | reverse complement strand
GGCGGCGCAGCATATCGTTGGCCAGCAGCTCGTACTGGTCAAACAGCTTGGGCAGGTCCTCCTCGGTCAGGGCTTCGGGGGAATCGGGCGGTGCCACAACAGGCTCCATCGACAGTTCGGTAAAGCCGAGGTCGTCCGCCATGTGGAACAAATCCTTGGTAAAATCAACGTTGTGATGCGTAAAAGTGCCGCGCATATAGTAGCCCGTGCCGCCGCGCGCCGCCACCAGCTTTTGGAACTTGGGCACGATGCGGTCGTAGCTGCCGTTGCCCGCCAGATCCACGCGGAAACGGTCGTTGACTTCCTTGCGGCCGTCCAGCGAAAGCACAACATTATGACATTCCTTGTTGCACCAGTCAATGACTTCGTCGGTAATGCCGATGCCGTTGGTGGTCATGGTAAAGCGGAAATTCTTGTTGTACTTTTTCTCGATGCTGCGTGCATAGGCGACAAGCTGCTTGCAAACCTCGAAGTTCATCAGCGGTTCGCCGCCGAAAAAGTCCACTTCCAGGTTGCGGCGTGTGCCGGAATTTTCGATCAAAAAGTCCAAAGCGCGCTTGCCGGTTTCAAAGCTCATCAGCCCGGCCTCGCCGTGGAACTTGCCCTGCGCGGCAAAGCAGTAGCTGCAATTCAGGTTGCAGGTGTGCGCCACATGCAGGCAAAGCGCCTTGACCACGTTGGAACGGTTTTTGAAGTCAAACGCGTGGTCGGCGTAGGCGTCCGGCGCAAACAGCTGGCCGGCGGCGGTCAGCTCGTCGATGTCGTCCAGGCAGTCGTTGATGTCGGCGGGGGTCACGTCGGCGCGCCCTGCGTATTTTTTTGTCAGGATTTCGGCGGCCTCGGCGCGGGTCTTGCCGGCGTCGATCAGCCCGATGGCGTCATACGCCACATCGTCCACGGCGTGAACGCTGCCGCTGTACACGTCCAGCACAATGTTGTAGCCGCCCAGTTTGTATTGGTGAATCATAGCTGCTCCTATTGAGAAGCGGTCATAAAAAATGCCGGGGTACCTACTGGCAACCCGGCAATAACCGCGTATAAATTACTTGTCGGTCTTTTCGCAAGGCTGGTTGGCAATGCCGCAGCTGGTCTTGCAAGCGCTCTGGCAGGAGGTCTGGCATTCACCGCAGCCGCCGTTGAGCAGGCTCTTAGCCATATCACGGGTTTCGAGAGTCTGAATGTGCTTCATAAAACAGTCACCCCTTTATACAATTTAGAATTACTATTATTTTACACGCTCGGCGCGCAAAAGTCAAGGGCATTTTTCAGGGCTGCAGCACGGCGATTTGCGCGGGCAAGGGGCAGCGGCTGTGGTGCAGGCGGGTGCCTGCGCTCTGCAAATTGCGTGCAGCCGTCAAAAATTCCGGCGTGATCTCCTCACCGGGGGCCAGCAGCGGCACACCGGGCGGGTACGCCCAGATATATTCGGCGGAAATCCTGCCCTCCGCCTGTTGCATTGGCAGCGTTCGGCTGCCCTGCAAAACGGCCTGACCGATCGGCAAAGCCGCCCGGCCGGGGTGCGGCAGTGTCAGCGCGGGGCTTGGCAATTTTTGCGCTGTATCGTCCCATTTTTGCAAAACTTGCGCCAAGCGCGGCAGGGTGTCCGGCGCGTCGCAGGGCGAGGTCATGGCCAGGACGTCGTCCCCGCGCACCATTTCCGGCTCAAAGCCGTTTTGCCGCAAAAAGGCTGCGCCCCGGCTGCCCATGCGCAGCAAAATTTTGCCTGCATCAAAAGCATAAAAATCGGGGTGGTCCTGCAGGGTGTCCGCGCCGTGGCATAAAATCGGCGTATGCCGAAAATTGCGCACAGCATCGTCAAAACCGTTCAGTTGCTGCCGCCATGCGGCAAAGGCGGCTCTCCCCTGCTGTGCCAGCCATGCGGTACATCCGTCCAGGCTGACCAGCAGCGGGTAGCTGGGCGAGCTGGTCTCAAACACGTCCAGTTGGCGCTCGATTTCCGCATCGTCGGCCAAAGTTCCGTTCACCTGCAAAAATGCCGTCTGCGTCAGGCTGGGCAGTGTCTTGTGCGCGCTTTGCACCACCACATCCGCGCCCGCCGCCACCGCGCCGCCCTGCCAGCCCAGCGGTTCGGCAAAGGGCAGGTAGTGTGCGCCGTGGGCTTCGTCCACCAAAAGCGGCACACCGCGGGCGTGGCAAATTTTGGCAAGGGACGCCACGTCCGAAACCACGCCCTCATAGGTGGGGCTGGTTATCACGACACAGCGTATATTTTTGTGCTGTTTCAGCGCCGCCTGCACGTCGGCGGGCTGCACGCTGCCGTACACGCCAAAGGCGGGGTCTATCGGCGGCAGCAGGTAATGCGCGCGCAGCTGCCCCAGTTCCACCGCGTGGTAGACCGCCTTGTGGCAGTTGCGGGCCATCAGGATTTCACTGCCGAAGGGTGCCAGCGCGCGCACGCCCGCCAACAGCCCCACCGTGCTGCCCCCCACCAGGTACCAACAGCGGCGGCTGCCGTACAGCGCGGCGGTGCGCCGCATGGCGTCGGCCAGAATACCGTCCGCCTCGTGCAGGTCGTCGGCGCCGTCAATTTCCGTCATATCCCAGGCGGCGCAGCCCAGCCCCGCAGCGGGCCAAACGCGGCGCTTGTGGCCGGGCATGTGCAGCGGTGTGCGGGCGGCGGCCAGGGCTTCCAGCTGCTTTTGCAGCGGGGATTCAGGTTGCATCGTCATAGCGGGGCAGCTCCACAAAAATGGGGGTATGGTGTAGGGCGGGTATGATTTTTTGCGTTAAATCGTCTGTTTGTATGCGCAGGCTGGACGTATTCTCGCACGGGTGGCAGCCGAAAAACGCCCGCCCCGTCACCTCGCGGTCGATCAGCAGTTGCACGCGGTTGTCGGTGTCGTTCATCAGCGCCAGTATGCTGACGCTACCGGGGTGCACGTCCAGCAGCTCACCCATTTTTTCGGCGGTGCCGAAGCTCAGGCGCGCCACATTCAGCTGATGGCTGATATCCTTGGTCTTAAAGGTCTTGTCCTCAGGGATCAGCAACAGATAAAACTGCGTCTGCTGGCGGTTGCACAAAAACAGATTTTTGCAGATCATCGCCTGCAAGACCTCGTCGATGGCGGCGCAAAGCTCCATCGTGTCGGCAGGGGCGTGGTCAACGCGCTCATACGCGATGCCCAGCGCATCCAAAAAGTCGTAGCATCGCTGTTCCCGCGGTGCACGGGCGGCGGCATCGGCGGGCCGCCCCTTGGTAAGCTGCATCATAAATTACTCCACCACCACTTCGGCGCGGCTGCCCGCGCAGGTCTTGCTGACCCGAATCTGCCGTGTCAGGCGGTCCTGCAAAGCCTCGACGTGGGAGATCACGCCGATCAGCTTGTTGCCGCCTGCCAACCCTGCCAGGGTATCCACGGCCTTTTCCAGGCTGTCGGCGTCCAGCGAACCGAAGCCCTCGTCAATAAACAGCGTTTCAATGGTCACGCCGCCCGCATTTTGCTGGATGGTATCGCTGATGCCCAGCGCCATGCTCAGCGCGGCCATAAAGCTCTCGCCGCCCGAAAGACTGCCCACGGGGCGGGTCTTGCCGGTGTAGGCGTCAAACACGTCCAGGTCCAGTGCTGTCTTGCCCGAAAGGCTTTCGCTCTTGCGGCGCAGCAGCTTGTACTGGCCGTCGGTCATGCGGGTAAAGCGCAGGTTGGCGGCCTCGACCACGCCGTCAAAATAGAACGCCTGTACGTACTGTTCAAACGGCAATTTGATTTTGCCCGCCAAATTTCCGTTGATGGTCTTGCTTAGATTGTCCCACATGGTGCGTTTTTCGCGGGCGGTCTCCCACTTTTTGCGGGTGGTCTGCAGCCCCTGCTGGGCGGCGCGGTTGGCATTCTGGCGCTGCACGGCGGCGTCCCGCAGGGCAATGGCGGCGGCGCGGTCATTTTGCAGGCGCTGCAGGGCGGCCATCAGCTTGTTCATCGTTTCGGGGTCGTAGCGCTTGGGCAGGGTCTCCTGCATTTGCTGCACACGGGCCAGCGCGGCGGCATGTCCCGCCTTGGCGTTGGTGGCGCGGCGCACGGCGGCAAAGGACTGCTTTTCCAGCACGGACATCTGCTGGTTCAGAATGTCCAGCCGATGCAGCACAGCGTCCAGCTGCTCGGTCTCTTTTTTGTAGCGGTTCAGCTGCTTGTGCAGCCCCAGCAGGCCGTCGTCCAGGCTTGTCTGCTGGGTGCTCAGCGCCTCGTACAGGGCGGGGTTGTCAAGCTCGGCGGCGGGGCGGCCTGTGTAGCGCGCGCCGCGCTTTGCAAAAAATTCGTCGGCTTCACGCACAATATTGGTGCGCAGCTCCTCCACGCGGGTCACGGCCTCACCGGCGGCGCGGCTGGCGTCAGCCGTGGTACGGCGCTGTTCGGCCAGCGATTTTTCGCGCTGCTCCAACTGTTTTTCGGTCACATGGTTTTTGGGCAGCTCGGCAATTTTGGGGTGCTGACGGCTGCCGCATACGGGGCAGGGGCTGCCGGCATGCAGTTCCTGCGCCAAAAGCCCGGCGCGGTTGGCATTTAATTGCCGCTGCATCGAGATATATTCGTTTTCGGCCTCGTCCAGCTTTTCCTGCGCGGCGGCGTAGGCGGCCTGTTTTTTCTCGGCATCGGCGCGCTGCTCGGCCTCCTGCTCCAACTCCTTCAAAAGGCGCTCGCAGGTCACGGTCAGGCTTTGCGCCAACTCGATCTGATGCTGCAGTTTGACCTGCTCGGTGTCGGTGCGGCCCAGGCTGTCGCGCTGCTTTTCGATGTCGGCGATGTTTTGTTTCAGCGCCGCCATGCGTTTTTGCAGCTCGTCCTGCTCGGCCTCGCTCTTGGTCTGTATCTCGGCGGTGCGGTCGGCCTCGGCCTGCAGTTCCTCCAGCTGGCGGCGGTGGGCGGCCTGCTGCTCTGCCAGCTTGACCCCCGCATTGCCGCGCGCGAGTTTTTCCTCTAAGCTATGTATTATTTCGTTCTGGCGGGCGGCGGTCTGCGCGTCCTGCCGCAGCAGGCTATCGGCCAGGGTCAGCGCCTTGTCGGTCGCAAAAACCTCCTGCTCGGTCTGCATTTTGGCCAGCGCTGCCGCCGTTTCGGGCACGGCGGGGTCAGCCTGCAGGCTGCTGAGGTGCAAAAGCAGGGTGTCCTCCAGACGGGAACAGGCATCGGCGGCCTTGGTGGCCTCCTGCACGGCGGCCTGCCCCAAACGCTGGTGGTCGGAGGTATCAAAAATCTGACGCAGTATCGCGGCTCTTTCGGCAGAAGGTGCGTTGAGCAGGCGGGTAAAATCGTTTTGCGCCAGCATCGACACCTGCGCAAACTGCTTGGCGTCAATGCCCAGAAGCTGCGTTACAGCGTTTGTTACGGCCACGGCACCGCTGACAGGCTCCTCCGGCTCGCGGAGCAATTCCGCCTTGGGCGGGCATTTTACCACGCCGCTGCCGCGCTTGGCGGCGCGCTGCTGTTCGGGCCAGCGGCGCACGGTGTAGCTGCGGCCGCGGTGGGTAAATTGCAGTTCCACGCAGGTTTCGGCCGTAGGCTCAGCAAAATCACTGCGCAGCATCGTTGTTTTTCTGTTTTCGCCTGTGGTTTCGCCGTACAGCGCAAAGGTGATGGCATCAAACAGCGCGGTCTTGCCGCTGCCGGTGTCGCCGCCGATCAAAAACAATCCGCTGCCGCCAAAGGCCGAAAAATCCAACTCGGTCTGCCCGGCGTAGGGGCCGAAGGCGGTCAATTGTAAGCGTTCCGGCTTCATTTTTGCGCCTCCTCTCGGATCTTTGCCACAGCGGCGGCCTCGGCGTCGGTCAGGGGGCGGCCGTTCATCTGCTCAAAAAAGTCCTCAAACAATTCTTCAAAGCTCTTGCCTTCCACGGCCAGCGCCGGGTCGGCGGTTTCGGCCTCCTCGCGCGGGCGGTAATCCAGCCGCATGGCGTTGGGGTAGGCGGCCCGCAGCGCGGCCATCGCCTCGGGCAGGGGCGTGGGGTCGGTCAGGGTGGCCCAGATGTAATCCGACGTGTCGGTGGGGTTTTCGGTCAGCTTGGCCAGCGGGCCTGTCAGATGGCGCATCTCGCGGCGGGGTTTCAGCGGCACGACCTCCACGCGGTCCAGCCCGCGGCGGCCCAGCTTGACCAGCGTCACCGATTTTTCCGCACCGCACTCGTCCAGGTGGTAGCACAGCGGCGCACCCGCGTAGCGCACACTGTTTTTGCCGACACTTTGCGGGCGGTGGATATGCCCCAGCGCCGTGTAGCAAAATTCAGAAAAATGCGATGCATCGACAGCTTCTACCGTGCCGACGTTGACGGGCACCGTCTCGCTGCCGGAGAGTTTGGGGCTTTTGGCCCCCGCAATGACCATCTGGTGCGCCACCAGAACGCGGCGCTTGGCGGCGGGCACCGCCAGCTGCAGCGCGGCTGCCACGGCGGCGTCATAGTCGGGGATATCGGCGTCGGGCAAAAAATGGCGCACGGTCGCGGCCCGCACAAAGGGCAGCAGGCAAAATTCTACATCGCCGTAATTGTCGGCCAATACGACCTGACGCGGCGCGCCGTTAAACCGCCCCGCCAGATACACCCCCTGCCCTGCCAGCAGCTGGGCGGCAAAATCCAGGCGCTCGGCGCTGTCGTGGTTGCCGGAAACCGCCAGCACGGGCACCTGCCGCGCCGAAAGCTGGGTCAAAAACCAGTCCAGCAGCGTGCAGGCGGCGGCGGGCGGCACGGGGTTGTCGTAGATATCCCCCGCCATCACGACGGCCTCGACCTTATTTTTGTCGCAGATATCCAGCACCTGCTCCAAAATAAAACGCTGATCCTCCAAAAAATCGAACCCGTTGACCCGCTTGCCCAAGTGCAGATCCGCAAGATGCAAAAATTTCATGGATATACCTCTTTGGTTTTTTACCGCCACAGTTTTTCGTAAGTGGCAATATCTAACGTCACACCGTCCAAAACTTCCATAGGCACGACCTCTGCCTTGCGGAAGCGGCATTTTTTGCAAAAGCCCTCGGCCTTTAAGTCCTTGGCCCAGAATTTGATATACAAACGGCTGCGGCCGTCGCCCTCGGCCAGTTTTTGGGCGTAGGCGGCGATGCTGCGGCCTATCCCCTGCCCGCGCGCCTTCTCTTTTAAGAAAATGCGGCTCAGGCACATCGCGCCCGCGGGGCCGAGGTCCAGCGCAAAATAGCCCACCGGCTCGCTGCCCAGGTAGACGAGAAAGTAGTTGATGACGCCGCTGTGGATCTCGTCATCGGTCAGGATATCGCTTTGGTATTTTTCGGCCAGTGCCGCCGCGACCTTGGGGGTCAGCTTGGTGTAGTGCTGCACAAAAATTTCCTGTGCCAGCTCGCTGACCAGCGCAATATAGCGGGACTTGGTGACCTGCTTAAAGGTAGGATTCATGGAGGACTCCTTTTTCTAAGATAAGAGATAATAGATAAAAGATAATAAATAGGGTGCGCCGCCCGCGGCGGCGATCTTAAGAGAATAACGCGACATACCGTCAAAAAATGCTTGTAGGGGCGAGCATTGCTCGCCCGTGCGGTTTGCCCGTTAGTTCGCATTGCTGGGATGGCTGCGGGCGACCAATGGTCGCCCCTACAGAGTGGTGAATTTTGTTGTTTCCATATTTCTTGATGATGTGATATTTCCGGTAGGTTTGTAGGGGACGCATATATGCGTCCCGTGCCGTTTGCCGGTTAGTTTGCATTTCCGGGATGGCTGCGGCGGGCGGCATATATGCCGCCCCTACAAGAGTACCCGTAATTTTCACGTTTACCTTTATGTATGAACTCTGATAAAATGGTTTTTTCCCTACATCGTGCCGCCGACGGCGGCACACCTTTTTTATTCTTTCTTATTTCTTATTTATTATTTGTAAATCGCTCGGTTATCGCCTTGTATCACGGTTTCCCGTCAATAACCGTTACACTCGCCTTGGCCGGCATACACGCCGCCCAATCGCCGACCTCGCGCAAGGTGCCGAAATTTTCGCACAGGTGGTCGGGGCAGGGGCTGTCGATAAACCGTATCCCGCCGTTTTGCACCTGCAGGTGGATGGTATACTTTCCCGTGTCAATGTCGTACACGGCGTCGCGGGTCAGGTCAATGTACTGTTTTTCTGCGTTTTCGCCGTACTGCAAAACGGCGGTGTTCCCCTGCCCTTTTGTGTGGGTAAAGGCAAAAAGCAGCGCTGCAACGGATAAAATCACGCATACAAACAGCAGTTCCTTTTTATGGGCGGCAAAAAAATGTTTCATGCTTTGTCAAAATCCAGTTCTTCCTGCATACCGTCCACCCCGGCGCGGGCGGCGGCAAAACGCTCCTGCGCGGCGGCAAGGCCGGGTGCCGTGTCGGTCACGGCGGCGCTGTAATGGGTCAGCCACAGGCGCCGCACGTTCGCCTCGGCCGCCAGCTCCCCCGCCTGACGGCAGGTCGAATGTCCGTACAAAACCGCCTTGGGCAGGTCGGCATCGTCGGTGTAGGTTGCGTCCATGCACAAAAGGTCGGCGTCCTGCGCGGCGTTCAGTAGTGCTTCGCAGGGGGCGGTGTCGGTGGCATAAACCAGCTTTAACCCGCGGCGCGGGCTGCCCAAAACCTGGTCGGGCGTAAAGCCCGCCACGCTCTGCCCGGATTGCAGCATGCTCCAGTAGGCGAGGGGAATATTTGCCGATTTTGCCTTAGCTGCGTCAAATTTTCCTGCGCGGGGCAGCTCTATCCTGTACCCCAGGCACCGCACACGGTGCTGCAGCGGGATAGCCTGCACGCACAGCGGCCCGATTTGCAGGGTTTCGTCGCGGCGTATCTCCTGCCACTGCACCTCAAACGGCAAAGGACCCGCCAGCACCTCCATGGCCGCCGACACCGAACTGATGCCCACCGGCCCCGCCACGATCAGCGGCGAGGTGCGGTTTTGGCTGCCCATGGTCTGCAAAAGCCCCGGCAGGCCGAAAATATGATCCCCGTGGTAGTGCGTCAGCAGCACGGCGTCCAGCTTGTACAGGCTGATGCCGCATTGCCGCAGCCTTGTCTGGGTGCCCTCGCCGCAGTCGATCAGCAGCGAGGCGCCGTTGGTATGTACCGCCATGCAGGCCAGTGCGCGGTCGGGCAGGGGCTGGGTGCCGCCGGTGCCGGGCAATGTTACCTGTATCAAGTCAAGACCTCCTTTTGATTGTCGTTAGACGAAATGGGAAAATTGCAAATTTTCGGCAGGTTTGTAGGGAACGCATATATGCGTCCCGTGCGGTTTACCCGTTATACCGCATTATCGGGACGGCT
>USNZ01000028.1 GCA_900556255.1 uncultured Oscillospiraceae bacterium | reverse complement strand
CACCGGTCTGGTCAATGTCCAGTACGCTGTTTCCAACGGCAAGGTCTATGTCATCGAGGTCAACCCCCGTTCCTCCCGTACCGTGCCCTACATCTCCAAGGTTACCGGCGTACCCATGGTCGATCTGGCGGTGCGCTGCACCCTGGGCGAAAAGCTCAAGGATATGGGCTACGGCACCGGCCTGTGGCGCAACGGCCAAAGCCCCTACACCGCCATCAAGGTGCCTGTGTACAGCTTCCTGAAGCTGCACGGCGTGGACACCATGCTGGGACCCGAGATGAAGTCCACCGGCGAGGTGCTGGGCATTGCGCCCAACTTCCACGAGGCGATGATGAAGGGCCTTGTGGCTGCCGGTTACCAGTTCAAGACCCCCGGCCCCGGCTCCTGTGTGATCATCTCGGTCAAGGACAGCGACAAGCCCGAGGCTGCCGAGCTGGCCTGGAAGCTGCACGACTACGGCTACAAGATCTACGGTACCCCCGGCACCGCCAAGTTCCTCAACGGCCAGATGGTGCCCTGCAGCGTCGTGCGCCAGATGAGCGAGGCGCGCCCCAACGTGCTGGATCTGCTGGAAAGCGGCCTGGTGGACTACATCATTTCCACCAGCCCGCACGGCCGCGACCCGCACCGTGATTCCGTCAAGTTCCGCCGCAAGGCGACCGAGTTGTCCATCCCGACCATCACGGCCATGGACACCGCCCGCGTGCTGGTGGATGCCCTGCGCGGCGACCATGACATCAGCGAAATGGAGCTGGTGGACGTGGCAGCCCTGCACCGCGACGCCGCTGCCGGCAAGTAAAGAGAACCCTGTGCCCGCGCCCGCAAGGGCGCGGGCTTTTGCGTCAAAAAAGCACGATGTATCGGTTTGAAATATTTCAATCCACCAAGTGACGAAATTTTCAACAAAATTTACCATGTTTTTTATGGCATTTGACGATTTTGTGTGGAATTGGTAAAAAACGCTTGATTCTGCGCACAATTTTCTCTATAATATGGAACGTAACAATTCTGGGCAATATGCCTAAGTGATAGGGAGTTAATGAAATTATGACCAGATCTCAGTTGATTACTAAAGTGGCAAACGAAACCAACCTGTCCTGCAATGAAGTAGAAAAGGTTATGGACGGCATCTTCGGCACCATCGGTGATGTGCTGAAGAGTGGCGACAAGGTTACCATCGCCGGTTTCGGCCGCTTTGAAATGCGCGAGCGCCAGACCAAGAACTTCACCAACCCCAAGACCAAGGTCACCAGCAAGCTGGAGCCGACTGCCATCCCCGGCTTCAAAGCCAGCGGCCGCCTGAAGGACAAAGTTGCCAAGTAATCACAAGACCGAAGTTGTTAAGGGCCTTTCCCGAACAGGGAAAGGCCCTTTTAGTTTTGTGCGCAAAAAACGGTGCGCCCGCCTGGCGGACACACCGTTTTTGAACTCTGAAATCTGTACGCTGCACACGCGGCGCTGACAAAAAATTGCTTATACCTGCAGCTGCTGCGGGGGAATGATGGTGCGCCAATCCAAATCGCCGCGGCCCAAGCCCAGCACCAGCATTTCAGCGGTGGCAATGTTGGTGGCGGCGGGTACGTTGTGCACATCGCAGACACGCAGCAGCTGCATTTCAAACGGTTCGTTGGGCTTTGCACTGATGGGGTCGCGCAAAAACAGCAGCATATCTACCTCGTTGCAGGCGATGCGGGTCATGATCTGCTGGTCGCCGCCCAGGCTGCCGGACATAAACTTCTGCACGGGCAGCCCGGCCTTTTCTTCCACCAAATGCCCGGTCGTGCCGGTTGCGATCAGGGTATGCTGGGAAAGGATATGCTTATACGCGCGGCAAAAATCCGCCATAAGCTCTTTTTTGGAATCATGCGCAATCAGTGCGATCGTCATAAAAAGCCACCATCCTTGTCGGCCAAACTGCCGTATATTTTAATAAGTAAGCGGGACCCTTTGCCCGCAAAGTCTTTTTGCCATAGCCTGCCCGGCAATCACCGCCGGGTCTGCGGCGGGGGGCACGCTGCCGTTGGCACCCGCCAGCTGCAAAGGCTTGCTTTCGGGTATCACGGCCAAAAGTTGGGCACCCACGGTGTCAATGCACTCGTCCAAATCGGCCACGGCAGCGCGCTTGCCGAAGCTGTCGCGCGTGACGCGGTTCATGACCAGGCGCACGGCGTCCTGCTCGCGCGTGGAGGCAAGCAGCCGATCCGCCACGATCTTTCCGTCGCGCAGGGCCACGGGGTCGGGCGTCAGAACCAAAAGCGCCTTGTCCGCAATGCGGTCGGCGGCCGTAAACGGCGCGCCCATACCGGCGGCGGTGTCCAGCAGGATAAAATCGAAATAGGGGCGCATGGCAGCTACCAATTTGCCCAGGGGCGCGGCAAGAACCTCGCCGCCCTCGTAGGGGGCGCTTATGACCGAAAGCCCCGTGTACAGGGGGCTGGGCACAATGGCCTTGCCGCCCTCGCATCGGCCGCACAGGACGTCCTCTATATCATAGACGGTGCGCCCGTACACGCCGGCAATAATGTCCACACTGCGCAGGCCGGAATCCAGTTCGATCAGCAGTACCTTGCGGCCCAGCCGTGCCAGGCTCGCCCCCAAAAGCACTGAAACCGTGCTTTTGCCGGTGCCGCCCTTGCCGGAGCATAACATGATACATTGTGCGTTCACGGCAAGCCTCCCGGGTGTCTTTGTAACAAACACTATTACTAACCTATTCTAACACAAAAAACAACAGTTAGCAACAGTTGTAAACGTAAAAAATCAACGAAATTTTTTGAACAATTTAACGATACTTCGCCCGAAAGTGAAAAGATTATACGAACTGCGCAATTTTTGCAAAGCGCATCGCGGCGTTATCCGCCGAAGTACAGGTTAAAGACGTCCAGCATGATCGGTGCCGCGTTAAAACCGCCCCCGCCGTATTCCAGCACCACGGCCAGCGCAATTTCGGGTGCCTGTGCGGGGGCGTAGCCGATCAGCACCGAGTTGACATAGTGCCCGCCGCCCGCCATTTGCGTCGGCAGCTGGGGGCTGCCGGTCTTGGCCGCGCAGGGGACAAGGATCTGCCGCAAAACGCTGCTGCCCTGCGCCATGCGCACCATGCCGTCCCGAATGGGTCCGAACACCGCCTCGCCGCCTGCTGCCTCGACAAACTGCGGCGTATATTGCCAGACGGTTGCCCCGTCGGCGTTCACGGCGCGGTCGGCAAAATGCAGCAGGGGACGTCGCCCGCCGTTGGCCAGCGCCGCCGCGTAGGCCGCCAGCTGCACGGGGGTCAGCGCCGTGTTGCCCTGCCCGATGGCGGCCATCAGGGTCAGCCCGGCCTGATAGTTCTCGTCGCTCGACCAGGTCAGCTGCCCGGCTGCGGCAGGGGTCTCCACGCCGACATCGGCGGCCAGCCCCAGCTGCTGCGCCGTTTTGCTGAAAACATCCATACCCAGCCGCCGCCCGACATCGTAAAAAAAGATGTTGCAGCTGTATTGCAGGGCGGTGCGCAGATCCACGGGGCCGCTGTGGCGGTCCTGCAGGCATCGCGGCTGATAGCCGCTGTAATAGAGATACCGCCCTGTGCAGTTGACCGTGTCATAGGGCGAAATGCCCTGCTGCAGCGCGGCGGCGGCCACGGCGGGCTTAAAGGCGGAGCCGGGCGCGTACAGCCCTTGGCAGCAGCGGTCCAGCAGCGGAGCGCGGGTGTCGGCGCAAAGGTCGGCGTAGTCGCGGCGGTAGGTGTTCAGGTCGTAGCCTGGGTAGTTGGCGGCGGCTAATATGCCGCCGCTGCGCACGTCCACCAGCACGGCGGCCCCGGCGCAGGCTTTGTGCTGCGCATTGCCCGCGGCGGCGCGCAGGGTCCCGATGCGGTCTGCCAGCGCATCCTGCAGTGCCTGCTGCAAGGCGGCGTCCACCGTCAAAACCAAATCGGCGCCCGGCTGTGCGGCAGACAAAACCCGACGCGCGGTCACGGTGCCGCTGCGATCCACGCTTACGACAGTGCGCCCGCTTTGCCCGCGCAAAAGTGCATCGTAGGCCTGCTCCAACCCGCTTTGGCCCAGGCGCTCGTCCATGGCAAGCCCCTGTGCCTTGGCGCTTTGCCATTGCTCGGCGGTGATGGCCCCGGTAAACCCCAGCGCGTGGGGCAAAAGGGTGCCCTGCGGCCATACCCGAACGCCCCGCGCCGCCAGCCGCACGGCACCGCTTTGCACCAGCCCCGCACGGTACAGCGCCGCAACGGTCTCGGCATCGGCGTCCTGCAGGATCGGCACCTCGCCCGCCGATGCGGTACAACAAAAGGCGGCAAGTTGTGTTTCCACATCCTTGCCGCCTGTCAGGGCGCTGAGTTGTTGTACAGTTTTGGGCAGCGATGTCCCGTCTGGGGCGGGCACACGCAAAAGTACGTCAAAGGCGGTGTCGTCCTGCGCCAGGACAACGCCGTTTCGGTCCAGGATACTGCCCCGCGCGGCCTGTTCGGTCACGGTGTACCGCGTGGTGGAAAGTTCTGCGACCTTTTGGGCGTAGTGGTCGGCCATGGCAAACTGCATCCAGGCCAGCCGCGCCAAAAACAGCGCAAACACGGCCGCACACAGTACCGCCAGCACCACAACGCGCCGGCCGCGGCGGCGGCGCGGGGAATCGGGCTGTTTCACGCGGAACACACCTTTCTGACAGCAAATTGTTTGTATTGATTATAGAAAAAAATCCGCAAAAAAGCAAGCGTTCAGCCGCAGACAAAGTAAATTTCGTCCCAAAAATCGGCGGTGTCCCGCAATAAGACCTGCTGCGTCAGCCCGGCGGATTCCGGCTGCGGGACGTCGGCGAACACACCCAGCCAAAACCCGTCCGGCGTGGCGGCCACCGTGCCCGCGCCGTCGCGGCAGTGCAGCGGCAGCCCAACCAGCCGCCAGCCGTTTTGGGTCTGCAGCAGGCCGCCGCAGTCTGCGGCCAGCCCCGCCGTGGGGCAGTGCCCGCTGCCGGCCCACGCCATCACGCAGCGGTCGGTGCCGCTTTGGACAATGCGCCCCGCAAACCGTCCGCTGCTGTCGGTCACGGCGCTTCCGATTTCCCCGCGCCCTGCCAGCACCAGCGCCCCTGGCAGCCGCGCCAGCACGCGGGCAGGGCGCTGCGAACCCACGGCGCGTGCCGAGCCGATCAACCTGCGCAGGGCGGTGTTTTCGGCCTCGGCGTCCGCCAAAAGAGCAAGGTTTTCCCGCAACTGCGCATTTTGCTGCTGCAAAAATTCCAGCCGTGCCGTGTAATGGGGCAGGCAGAAATCGCCCCAGGCGTGCACCGCCCTGCGCGCTGCGGCAGGCAGCAGGGCAAGCACCAGCGGCAGCGCCAGCGCGCCGCCCAACACCCACCACGCCCACAGGCGGGGACGGCGGCGGGCAAACTGTAAACTTTCTCGCATAGAAACCCCTTCTTTTTTGCAAAAATGTTGCACAAACACGGCGGTTTTTGGTATAATGTTTCTAATATTGCTGTATAGTGTAAGGAGCTTTAGCCATGACCTGTAAACTGCTGCTTTTGGATATAGACGGCACACTGCGCCCGGCGGGGTGCAGTACCATCCCCGCAGAGAATGTCGCCGCCATCAAGGCTGTGCAAAAACTGGGCGTTAAGGTGGCCATTGCTACGGGTCGCAGCCGCGCGGGGGTGACGCAGCAGATGTTGGCGGGTCTGCGCCCCGACGCCTGGATTTGCGCGGGCGGTGCGCAGCTGGCGGACGCCAAGACCGGCGAATTTTCGGTGCATCGCCTTACGCCGGAGGAAATGTACGCGCTGGTGGATTTTTTTGAGGACTACGACCTGCCCCTGCGGTTCAGCTTTCACGATGCGAACTACGCCTACATCGGCTATGACGAGTTCAAGCGGCTGGAAAAAGAGCTGAAACTCGACAACCACATCGTGGACGGCGAGGATCAGGAGCAGCACCTGGTCGAAATGCCCTTCGGCGCGTTCGGTATGATGCCGCAGTCGCTCAAGCCCGCCTTTGCGGAAAAATACGGCTATCTCGATCTGGACATCGTACACTGCTCCCCGGACGACCCCGCCTGCGATATTTTGCAGGACGGCGTCAACAAGGGCACGGGGCTGCTGGAATTGGCCGAGCATTTCGGCATCGGTCTCAGCGAAACGGTGGCCGTGGGCGACGGCGACAACGACATCCCCATGCTGCAGGCGGCACGCATCGGCATTGCCATGGGCAGCGGCAGCGAAAACGCCAAGGCAGCGGCGGTCATCGTCGGCCCCGACGCCGCGCCCCACGGCGTGGCGGATATCTGCCGCCAACTCTGGCCGGAGGCCTTTTAAGCCGTGGCAGCCGCATACACCCATGTGGGGCCTGGCTTTGCACCTATTTGCGGAAACCACGCCAAGGCGTTGATTTTGGGCAGCTTTCCCAGCCCCAAAAGCAGGGAACAGGGCTTTTATTACGGCCACCCGCAAAACCGATTCTGGCCGCTGCTGGCGGCGCTGGCAGGAACGCAGACCCCCCAAACCATCACGGAAAAAACCGCGCTGATCCTGCAAAACGACCTGGCGCTGTGGGATACCGTGCAAAGCTGCGATATCTGCGGCGCGTCCGACGCCTCCATGCGCAATGTGCAGCCCAACGATGTGGCCGCCCTGGTGCGAAAATTAGGCGTGCAGGCGGTGTTTTGCAACGGGACGGCTTCGGGGCGCGTTTATGCAAAATATGCGCAGGCGGCCACCGGTATACCTGCCGTGGTGCTGCCCAGCACCAGCCCCGCCAACGCCGCATGGAGCATGGAACGCCTGCGGCAGGTGTGGGGCAGGGAACTGGGAAATTATATAAACGTTGTTTAGATTCGCTGCCTGCCCCGCGGATTTTGCACAAATTGCCTTGCATGCGGACAAAATTTGTTCTATAATACAAGTGACCGCTATTTATAAAGGAGCACACTATGAGCAAGTGGGTAGAAAAACAGAAAAAACCTGTTCTGCCGTTGTATTTTGCGGCGCTTGTGTGGCCGGTCGGGGCATTGGTGCTGCCGCCGTACCGCCTGTCCAACCTGCTGGTTCTGGCGGGGCTGAGCCTGGCCGCCTATGCCGTGGGCAGCCGCCTTTGCCCCACCCGCGTCATTAAGACCGAGGTTCCCTACGCCACCGGCAGCGAGGACGTGGACGCGATGCTCAACGGCATTGCCGCCAATCTGGATGCGCTGCACGCCCTGAACGCGCAAATCCCCGACACGCAGCTTTCCGCCGCCATGACCCGCATGGAAACAGCGGGCCGCAGCATTGCCGCCGTTGTGGCGGATGCTCCCGAAAAAGCGCGCGAGATCGACCGTTTTGCCCGCTACTATCTGCCGGAGGTCGTCAAGCTGATGCGCGCCTACGCGGAGCTTGAGAAAAACGGCGTCAAGGGCGAAAACGCCGCGCAGATCCAGCGCGAACTGCGCCAAAACGCCGAAACCACCGCCGCTGCCTTTGAAAACCAGCTGGATGCGCTGTACAGCGCCGCCGCGTTGGATATCAGTACCGATATCGCCGTGTTGGACGGCATCTTAAAAAGTCAAAACTTAACCAAATAAAGGAAAGGATGGTACCCTGCCATGGCTGATCTGAACAACGAACTGGACCTGAACACCCCCGCCGCCCCGACCCTGACCTTCGAGACCGAGGCTCCCACCTTGACGCTGGACCCCGCCGCCGACGAGAAGGTGGTCGAGGAGGCCAAAAAGGCCGCCCCCATCAAGGTGGAGGACACGCCGCTTTCCCCCGAAGAACAGCAGATGGTCAACGACTTTGCCGAAAAAATTGACATCACCAACTCCCAGATGGTTCTGCAATACGGTGCTGCCAGCCAGAAAAAGCTCAGCAGCTTTTCGGAAACCGCGCTGTCCCGCGTAAAAACCAAGGACATGGGCGAGACCGGCCAGCTTATCACCGGCCTGATCGGCGAATTGCAGGGCTTTGATGCCACCGAGCAGTCCAAGGGCATCTTCGGCTTTTTCAAAAAGCCCGTGCAGAGCATCGAAACGCTGAAAACCCGTTACGAGAGTGCCGACAAAAACGTGGAGCGCATCAAGAGCCAGCTGGAGGATCACCAGGTCACCCTGATGAAGGACATCACCATGCTGGACAAAATGTACGAGCTGAACCTCGTCTACTTCAAGGAACTGACGATGTACATCCTCGCCGGTAAGAAAAAACTGGCGTATGTACGCGAAAACGATCTGAAGGCCGCGCAGGAAAAGGCACAGCGCACCCAGCTGCCCGAGGACGCACAGGCCGCCCGCGACCTGGCCGACCTCTGCGATCGCTTTGAGAAAAAGCTGTACGATCTGGAATTGACCCGCAACGTGTCCATTCAGATGGGCCCGCAGATCCGCCTGATCCAGTCCAACGACACGATGATGGCCGAAAAGATCCAGACCACCATCATGAACACCATCCCGCTGTGGAAAAACCAGATGGTGCTGGCGCTGGGCATCGCCCACAGCCAGGAGGCCATGAAGGCGGAGCGCGCCGTGACCGACGCCACCAACGAACTGCTGAAAAAGAACGCTGCTACGCTCAAGCAGGGCACCATCGACATTGCCAAGGAGTCCGAGCGCGGCATTGTGGATATCGAGACGCTGAAGCAGACCAACAAGCAGCTGATCGAAACGCTGGACGAGCTGAACAAGATCCGCGCCGACGGCAAGGCCAAGCGCGCCAACGCCGAGCAGGAGCTGGGCCGCATTGAGGGCGAGCTGCGCGCCAAGCTGATGGAGATCAACCAGTAAAGGAAACCGCTATGCAACTGGAACAACAGGAAAGCTTTACCATCCACGGCCCGCAGCTGGAAATCCTGGGCGAGGCGGAAACCAAGCTGCCCGCCCCCGCCAAAAAGCGGCCCGTGGCGGCAGGTGTGCTGGCGCTGTGTGTGCTGGTGTCGGTGTTCGGCATCGGCGGTCATGCGCTGAAAAGCCAGTACCGCGCCATCTGCGGTACCTACACCGCCACCGACAAATACGGCCACGGCATCCAGCAGGATTTTGACACGCAGGCCGACGCCGCCGCGAACCTGATCCGCCTGTGCGAACCGGTGCTGGGCAGCGATAACGATGCCGTTTCTACCGCCACCGACACCCTTGGCGCGTGGAATACCTCTGTGCAGGAGGACGGTGCACAGCCGTCCATTCAGTACGCTATCAACAAGCATCTGTACAGTGCGGTGGATGCCCTGTACGCGGAAGGCAGCGCCAAGGCGGGCAGTGATGTCAAGCGCCAGATGGACACCCAGTACGACGCCTTTGTGTCGGCTCAGGCTACCATAGAGCGCGCCGCCGCAGCCTACAACCAGCAGGCTGACGCCTACAACAAAAAGGCGGCGGCTTTCCCCGCCAACATCATTTCCGCGCTGTGGGGCGTGGGAGAAGTTCCAAGTTTTTCCAACACACAATAAAGAAAACCAGTTTATCAAGATAGCCCTTTTTCGGGTAGTAATGTAGGGATGGGT
>USNZ01000027.1 GCA_900556255.1 uncultured Oscillospiraceae bacterium | reverse complement strand
AAGGAGGGGTGCAGGAGCGTGGCGCAGCCACACCGCGACGAACCCCTTCTTTGCGTGTATCGGTCAATGATGTTCGCGGGCTAAGGGTGTGGACGAGACAGCCTCGGGGTTGTACATCGTGTAGCTCAGCAGGAATCGCTCGTGGTTGGGCAGGCGGTAGAACGCCGTCTTGATGCGCTCCAACGGACCGACGCCGGCCTCCATCGTGCTGCCGTTCAGCATCAGCACATACTGCGTGTCAAAGCGGCGGGCAGCCACGTCGCTGCGGCGCAGGGCGGTGCGCACCACATCGCCCAACTGTTTCATCATATCCTCGGTACGCTTGGCGCTGGTGCCCCGCACGGGGGTCAGGCGCAGCAGTGCCAGAAACAGCGGCTCCCCCAAACGGGCCTGCATACCGCGGGCCACACGGTAGGCCGTGCAAAACTCCTCAAAGCTGCACATGACCGCGCCGTTGTCGGCATCGGAGGGCAGGTCCCGCATCAGGGTGCGCAGGTCCTCCTCCATGGCGAAATCCGCCTGACGAAGCTGCCGGTAAGCCGAGTCCGCGCGCTCCGGCTCGACCTTGCGGTGCAGGCAGCCCATGGCCGCGCCGCGCTCGGACACAAGGCGCGCCTCGTCCTCGCGGCCGAGGTTTTGCAGCGCCAGGATCCATTCCAGATACAGGCGTTCCTCGTAGGGATCCAGCATCAGGGCACGGTCGCACAGGGCGGCAATGCGCTCGTTCTCGCCCCACTTTTTGCAAAGTTCCAGCAGGTTCAGCAGGGCGGTGCGGTACTGCGCATGCAGCTGCACACTGACGGTCTGCACCCACGGCTCAGTGGCGTTGCGGGGCAAAAGACGCCCCGTATACAGTGCCAGCACCTGCTCGTACAATTTGCTGCGCACAAATTCGTCCTGCTCGGTCAGGGCCTGCTGCATCAGGTCGCCCACGGTAAAGGCGTCCACACGGCAAAGGCACGCGGGGTTCCACTTATAGTAGCCGCGGCTTGTCTCGATACAGTGGCGCATGGGCACAAGCTGCTCGGCCTCCACCATGTTACGCACACGGTGCAGGATCGCGCGCAGCGCCATGTCGGGGTTGGAGGCATGCTGCCCGCCCCAGATGGCATCAATAAGCATCTGGTGGCTGACGCGCTCGTCGCGGTGCAGAATCAGGTATTCCATCACAGCGGCCACTTTGCGGGTGGTTTTCAGCTGTTTCAGCACAGGCTCACCGTTCAGGCGGATCTCAAACCCACCCAGCATTTTGACTTCCATCAGGTTTTTGGTATCCATACATCTGTCCCCCTTATTCGTTTGCATCATTCAGCAGGGGGCCTGCGGAATACACAGGCTTACCCGGCAACGGGATAATGGCCTTTTGGGTGCAAAGCACCGCCCGGTCCTTTTCCGACACAATGGTTATGACCACCGTCAGCGAGGTCAGGCGTGTGACGGTTTTGTCGTCGTCCTGTTCCCAGCCGCGGGCGTAAAAGGTAATGTCGCCTATCTTCATGTTCATATACGCGCCCTTGGCGTAGATGTCTGTATAGGCGTAGGCAAAGCCATTTTTTGCCTCGGTCACGGTCTGGCTGTCCCGAAAATAGCGCATGTGCAGGTAGCCCTGCTTTTTTTCGGCATCCTCCGCGGTTAAAATCGTCTTGGTTTCGGTTTCGCTGATTTGTTTCGTCAGCGGCGGCACGGCCCCCGCGTCCAGCATGACCACATGGTTCGGGAACACGCTGTACTCCAGCGCGGTGCCCTGCGCGGGGCGCGGGGTTTCGGCGCTGACAAGGGTTTCGTACACCTTGCTGCTGTCGGTTTCGCTTGCCTCGGCAAAGCGCATTTCACCCACGGCGTTTTCCAGCTCCAGGCGCAGGTTTTCGACCAGGGCATCGGCCAGGGTCTGGGCGCGGCTTTGCTGCTGCACCGTGATATACGCGCGGGCGCAGGGCGCAAGCAGGCTGATGGCCGTCAGCGTCAAAATCGTCAGCAGCGTTATGCTGACCATCAGTTCCACCAGTGTGGTACCCTTGCTGTTTTGTAGCGGTCGCATAGCGGTTTGCACTCCCCCTTTTTATTTGGTGTAACGGTGAAAATCAAAATCTGCGGCACCGTCCGCCGCCGTATTGGTTTGCAGTTTCAGGCCCTGCACGGTAAATTGGCTTCCCGTAGCCTTTACGGTAAAGGTCAGGTCCATGGTTTCGGTGTTCTGCGTCCAGTTCACGGTTTCATCATTGACGGGGTACAGCTGGCTGACGCGGACATACGCCTGCTCGCGCAGGGTCTCGGCCTTGACGGTCATGGCGCGGGCAAACCGCAGCGATGCCGCAAACACTGCCATAAAAATCATCAGCAGCAGAAACGCCGCCATGACCTCGACGATGGTTTCGCCGCGTTGGTTCAGGCGTTTGTGTATCATGGGGTGCCTCCTTGTGCTGCGCGCACACCGCGCACATAGCTGACCGCGGTGGGCGCCGCCGAGGTGTCATAGTGCACGGTCAGGGTGTGGGGCGTTTTGTCATCAAAGTGGATCGTTTCGGACGTGTTCTGATTTTTGAACGTTGCTGTGTCCTTTACCCAGTCGTACCGCGCCGTTTTGCCGTCGATGGTAAAATATACATCGTCATAGTGGGCGCTGCGGTCGTAGGTTACGGTGTAGGCGTAGGCGGCACCGTTTTTTTCTGCCGTGACGGTTACATCCAGCTGCAGATCCTCAATTTTGTGGTCTGCCGCGGTCAGGGTGTTCAACTGGTTTTTCAGATCCTCCATGTCGGTGTACGGCACGTCCATGGTCAGGTCCTCGGCCTTTTCGCCCGGGCGTCGCTGCAGGGTGACGGTCAGTGTATCGGCACCGCCCTGCAGTTTGTCGGCGTCGTCCGTTGTAAGGACCGTCTTGCCCGATTCCTGCGTGTAGATGTTGGTGCCGTATGCCTCGGAAATCATATAGGTTCCGTTGACAAACGCTGCAAACCCGCTGGTATCGTCCTGCAATTCACCTTGCAGCACGTCCGAAAAGCTGACCGCCAGCTGGTAGGCCTCCTGTTCGCGCAGCTGGCTGTTGGCGTTGGCGGTCAGCACCGAGGCTGCATACCCCAGTGCCGCCGCCAGGGCCAGCAGCAGCGCGCCCAGGCAGAGCACAATAAGTATCGCTATACCGTCCTGTTTTTGCAGGATACGGCGCAGCTTGTTCTGCATAGGGCATTTTCCTTTCCGGCGGATCAAGTTCCGGCCTCATCACGGGTAAGTATGGTAGGTTCGGAATCCTGCACGGGGGCAAAGCCGTTCACGCCTTGTGCGGTGACCTGCACCTTATCGGTAAACTGCTGCAATTCATTAAATTCGGTATTGCCGGAGCCATCGTCGTAGACAAGCTCGGCCAAATCGGGCAGAACCAGGCGGTAGATACGATTCTCTGCGTCGTATTGCAGCAGGGGCACAGCGTCCATCCGATAGTACCGCACGCTGTTGTCGACCAGCAGCTTGCCCGTCAGCGTGACAGGGTGGGATTCCAACGTGACGTTGCCTTCGGTGTCGGTTTCTTGGGTAACGCTTACGTCCCAGCTGCCGTTTGCAGACGGTATCTCAAAGTATTCGCCGCCGTCCACGGATTTTTCCACCTTGGTCACAGCCCCGCGGGCGATCTCCACAACAGGGTTGCCGTCTGCGTCCGTTTGGTACTGGTCGGCCGCCTGTACGGTAACGCGCAGGGTATAGGGTGTTCCGTCCTTGGGGGTAACGGAAACGGTATAGGTGTTGGCCAGCAGGGTGTCGTCGCCGTCGGCGGTGGTATACAGGTTGTCGGCAGTCCATTCGACGGCAATGCGGTTGACGCTCATCTCGGGCTCGGCAGAGGTGGTAAAGTTCGGCGAGTCCGAAACACGGGCCGCGCCCGTAAAGGCATAGCTTTTGCGGGTGGCGTTCGGCGTGTCCAGCTTGATGCTGGGCACCCGCACCGCATTTGCCGTGTAGTACGTCCAAAGCGAGCTGGCGTTGGTTTCGTTGTCGGCCATGGTGCGCACGGCGGGCAGCAGGTACCAGCCGCCGTACTGCGGCTGCATGGCAAACAGATCCGGCGTAAGGGTCAGACTGACTGTGCTGCCCGTACCGTCTGCAAGGGCGGTTGTTTCGGCGGGCAGACCCGTGGTGCGCACGGATTCCTGCGTCACAAGGCAGACGGCGCTTGTTTTGTCGTTCAGCTTGTTCTGCAATGCCGTTTGCAGCGCGGCCAGGGCGGCCGCCTTTTCGGCGGGGTCTATCTTGCTTTGCCATGCGTCGGCCAACGTTGCAATCTCCTTGTAATCCGCCTCATTTTGGAACAGATAGCCTGTCACATAGTGGGAGGCCGCCGTGTCCTCTACCGTAAACTGCATCTTCATGCCGGAGAGGAAGGTCTGCTGTGTCGGTTGGATATCGGCAAATTGTACGGCAGTCGCGGTGGGGCTTGCCACGCGGGTTGCCACGATAAATTCGCTGCTGTACGCACTGTACGGGCTTGGCAGCACCGTGCCGCCCTTCGCCGCCTCGGCGACCACGCGCAGGCGCAGCGTTTTGCCCAGGTATTTTTCCAGGTCGGCGGTCAGTTGGGCGTTGGTGTCCTGCGTTTCCAGCGTTTCCCCGAACTTCCAGGTTTCGCCTTCCTTGTATTCAAGGGTCAGCGCGTAACGGTGCAGGGCACTGTCCGCGATGCCCGCCCAGGTAATCTGATAGCGCAAAGCCTCGGCATCGTCGCGGTCGGTCAGCAGGATGCTGTCCGGTGCGCCGGGTTGGGTCAGGCGGGTGCAGATGCCCTCGTAGGTTTCGGACGCCGTGGCGCCCACAGCCCCTGCGGCGTTGGGTACACCCGTCACATACAGGCGCACGGTGGTATAATGCCAGTCGCTTGCGCCGTTTTTGAGATTATCCACCTTGACCGTCAGCTTTTGGCCGGACGCACCGTCCGCGGTCTGTTCGACCGCCTCGGCGGGCAGTTCAATTTGCTGCTCTGCGCCGGAGGCTGTCACGCCGTACAGCTTGTAGGTATAGCCGGACGCACCGTCCACGTTGTTCCAGGTAAAGGTATACAGCAGGTTGTTGTCGTCCAGCTTGTAGTTGGCCGTGCCCAAAACGGGGGCGGGCAGAACGGTGAGGGCAAGGGGCTTTTGGGCGGTACAGGCATAGCTGTTGATTTTGTACAGAGTGGACATACTGTATTCCGTATAAGTGCCGTCCGTTTCCCGCACATATTCACGGCTGCTGTGGTATTCGTTAGCAACCTTCTGATACTGCCAGCGGCAAACTGCATCGCCCATGCCTGTGTTGATAGGAGCCGCCAGAATGCGCCACTCGGAATATCCGGTCAAGGCATAGTCGGGCAGGTCGGTAAAGGTCACATGGGTAGCCGAGCCGGACAAAACCGTTTCGACCGCCTGCAGGGTGACATATTGGCCGTTTAAGTTTTGTCCGCTTACCGACGTAACGCTGCTGTCCTTGCACTTTCCTTGCAGCATAATGCGGTACTTGGGGTTGTATGTCTGGCCGGAAATGCTCAGGTCTGTGGCGATGGTCAGTGTATCCGCCGTGGTTCCTGTCAGAACCGGGTCTGTCATGTTCAATGTACCCAGGCCGCCAAAATTCCCGCTTGGGACGTAAGTTTGCACATTGTACTGGGCAGACTGCATCCATTTTACGCTCGGTTGTTGTGTTGTTTTGGCTGATGCGCGCAGGGAAAACGTTCTTGCCGTCGTATTCGAAAAGAGTCCGATATAACCTTTTCCGTTATTGCTGCTTGCCTGTGCCTTAAAATGGTTGTTGTCATACTCGTACGACCAGCTCCAGCCGCCGGTCATGCTCGGCGTAATAGACCAACCCTCGTCTATCTTATCATAGTCATCGATGTTCTTCACATACAGGGTCACACGGTTGTCAAAAACGCGCATTTCCATTTCCGGCGTGGGCAGGGTTTGGGCAAAGGTAAACTCGTCTACGCTTTCGGTGACCTTGCCTTGTGTGGTGTTGCAGGGCTGCACTTCCACCTTATACTTTTTGCCCTGGTATTTTTCCAGGCCGTCAAAGGTGTAGCGGTTGGTGTACACGGCTGCGGTGGGCAGGTCGTCCGTGGGCAGATAGCTCTGCTTTGCCTCGTCCCACACCTTGACCGTTACCTTGTAGTAGCTTGCGCCGGGCACAGCGTCCCAGGTCACAACATAGCGGCCGTAAACCGTTGTTGCACCGTCGGTTTCATCGCTGCGGCTTACCTGAATGTTGGTAACATCCTTATCCGCAATGTTGCTGTCCTTATCCATTTGGGTATAGAAAGCCCGCACATCGGCATCTGTGATATCCTGCAGCGTGGGGGTTGCGTATTTATCTTTATTGGTAAAGGTAAACAGCAGCTTGCCCTGTGGTGCTTCCGTTGTCTTATTTTTGATAAGGTTGGTATTCGTATCAATGTAGCTGTTTTTGGGGGTAATGTTTTTCAGGTAGGTGGTCCCGCTACCGATATCTTCGGGAGTAGTGGCTGGAACCTGCGCGGCAAAGAACTTGTCGGTTGTCTTGTTTACACCGGCAAACAGGCGGTAACCGTAAATCTGGTTGCTTTGCGCCGTGTTTGCAGGGTCATTTCCGTTCGTGTATGTCCTGCTGGAAACATCTTTATCCTCATACAGATTTTCAAGGCCATTCAGCCGCGTAGTTGTTCCGTCCGTTGCATTAAAGCTGGACTTGTCCATATAGAAGTTTGGCGTAAGGCTATTATCTGTTTCGTAGGTTTTTATGTTTTCATTTCCCTTATTGTAGGCAATGGCGAATTGGGGGCTGTTGACGTCGTACAGCACAAAGCAGCCCGTAATTGTGGTGGGCGCGGTTGTTGCGCCGCCTGCGCCGCGGTTGCCCGCAATGCCGATTTTGTAGCCGGAACCTGTTGTCCCGCCATTTGTGTCGGTTTGCATTGTTGTACAGTAATTGCGGCAGCGGTCAATGTTGACATAGGCATTTTGGATCGGTCCTTTATCCCACGGACCTATCCAGCCAATCATACCGGCAATTTGCGAGTTGGCCGCCATGGAAATATCACCAACCACACATTCCGAGATGTTGACGATCAGGTAGTCATCGACTTTTTTCATGTTGATGCTGCCCAGAATACCGCCGACGTCGTTGGCCGTCTTTTGGTTCACCCACCAGATATCGCCCTGGCTTTGGCAGCGGACAATGTTGGTGGTGCCGCCTGCCACGGGCTTGTCAAACTTAGCCACAATGCCGCCCGCCGTGCCGGAGCCGGAACCTGCGTTGGCGTTGGCGTACAATGTGCCGAAGTTAAAGCACTGCTGCAGCGTACCGCCGTTATCCAGCCACAGGCAGATAACGCCCGCCATACGGTTGGAACGGCTGTTGTACACGGTGCCGTAGTTGACCACGTTGGTCAGGCTCCAGCGGTCGCCCGTGCGGTTTTGCTGTACGCCGATCACACCGCCGACGGCGGTTTCCTGCGTGGTTTTAAGGTGCTGATTGCCTTTATTATCGTCATCGTTTGTATTGTTGAAGCGGTAAAAACGGCGCACGGCAGCGCAGTTCAGCAGGTTCGACATGTCTTGGTCGGACTCGTTCTGGCCGATCATACCGCCCACGGCGGCATTGTCCACATCGCCGTTGTCGCAATAGACAAACCATTTGCCCGTGGCGGTCTCGCTCAGGCTGCCGGTATCGGTGTTAAAGCCCGTGATGCCGCCCAGGTAACCCGCCGACCGTTTGCTCGCCGTGGTTTCGCCGCGCAGGGCAACCAGCAGCTGGTTTTTGTCAAGACCCGCGGCCGCGTATACGTCCGTATATCCGCCGTCCTTGACGGTATCCACACCGCGCAGGTCGTTGAAGCTGCTGTCGGTAGATGTCTGCTCATCGTGGGTGTATTTGAGCTTTTCAATCATGGTGTCGATGGTAGTGTCGCCGCCGTTGATCCAGGTTTCGATCTGCGTGACCGCTGCTGCCGTGCCGTGGCCGCCGCAGCCTTCGATCTTGCCCGCGTTGGAGCCGGCCACGCCGCCCACAAAGCCGAACTTGGCAATGACCGCGCTGCCGTTGGCGGCCGTGCTGCCGTCGGTGCCGATGAAGCTGTCTTTGATCATGCCCGTTTCGGTGTTGCGGCCCACAAGGCCGCCCACATGGCTGGAGCTGTTCAGCTTGGTTTCGACATCCTGGCTGGCCTCAACGTTGCTTTCGCCCAGAACGTTCAGGGTGATGGACTTGACATAGCAGCCCTCCACCGTGCCGTTGTTGACGCCGGCCATGCCGCCGATGGCATCGCCCACCTTGGCCGCGCCCGTGGCAGCGGGGGCGTTTTCCTTGACTTTCTCGCCCAGCTGCCCCGCCGTAAAGACGCACTTTTTCAGGGTGCCGTTGTTTATGCCCGCAACGCCGCCCAAGGTGCGATATTTTTCCAGTTTTTGGGTCACATTCAGCGCGACCTGTACATTATTTATAGTAGCGTTTTCGTCGTTCTGACCTGCCGCGCCACCCAGGGTAATGTCCGCCGCAGTCAGGCTAAGGGTCAGCGCGCCGTCTGCCACCGTGCAGGGGTCGGCGGTTTCGTCCCCGCCGATGGTGCCCAGGTTCACGCCCGCAACGCCGCCCACCACAGAGGCATCGCCCTGCAGTGTGATGCCGGATCGGAGCGCAATGCCCTTGATGACGCCGCCCTGGCTGTTGACGGCTGCCACGGCACCCAGGTTGGCCGTACCGCCCTTGACGGTGCAATCCTGTACCGTGCCGCCGGAAATCATTTGGTTGTTGACAGCCGCGACACCGCCCGCCTTGCCGTTTTCGCAGGTGACCTTGGCGCTTGCGGCGGCATTTTGAATGGTGCCGTTGTTTTCACCCGCAACGCCGCCCGCAAAGTCCGCTGCGGCGTAGACGGTGGCCTGATAGCTGCCGCCCGTTACCGTGCCCTCGTTTTGGCCCGCCGCGCCGCCCGCATATTGGCCCGATGCGCGCACAGACAGGGTATTTTCGGTTTTGGCGTCGTTGATGGCGGCATTTTTGGCGTTATGGCCCGCCAGACCGCCTGCGTAGTTGGCCGCCTGTACCCTGCCGCTGACGGCAGCGGTTTGCAGCGTGCCGATGTTTTTGCCCGCAAGGCCGCCCGCATAGTCGCCTGTGGCGGAGACTGTGGCGTTCAGGGTGGTGTCCGCACCGACCGTGCCGTAGTTTACGCCCACGGCACCGCCGACCTCGGTCATGCCGCGCACGGCGGCGCTGCCGTTCAGCCCGCTGACCGTGCCCGTGTTGATGCCCGCCACGCCGCCGACAAAGCTGCCGCCGTTGACGGCTGCATTTTGGGGCAGGCTGTTTTGGATGGTGCCCGCGTTGACGCCCGCAATGCCGCCGATGCCTGTATATTGGGCCTGCACGGTGCCCAGATTGCTGCACAGTGTGCTGTTTTGTATCGTGCCTACGTTAAATCCTGCAATGCCGCCCACCAGGCTTGTGTGGAAAACACCCGCGTAGTTACGGCAGTTTTGCAGTGTGGTGTTTTTGCCCGCATAGCCGACGATGCCGCCTGCCA
>USNZ01000026.1 GCA_900556255.1 uncultured Oscillospiraceae bacterium | reverse complement strand
GCACCGCAGGGACGGCGAAACCCTGGCAGACTACCTGCAGACCCGCGTGTTTGCCAAAGCTTCCGGCGAAACCGTTACCCCCTCCCCTGCCGATAAGGACGGCTTTGCCGCCTTTTTGGCGCAATATAAAACGGCGCTGCAGGCAGAGCGCGCCCTGACCGAATAAACACAGCCATCATTCCCCGCAGGCAAGGCACAACGTCTGCTGCGGGCAGCAACAAGGAGGTTTTTTTGTATGAAATTTTTTATCGACACTGCCAATGTGGACGAGATCCGCAAGGCAAATGAGATGGGCATCATCGCCGGTGTCACCACCAACCCCAGCCTGATTGCCAAGGAAGGGCGCGACTACGCCGAAACCTTGGCGGAGATCGCCACCATTGTGGACGGTCCGATTTCCGGCGAGGTCAAAGCCACCACCACCGACGCCGCCGGTATGATTGCCGAAGGGCGCGCCATCTATGCGCTGGATCCCAAGCATATGGTCGTAAAAATCCCCATGACCGCAGAGGGGCTGAAAGCCATCAAGGCGCTGTCCGCCGAGGGCATCCCCACCAACTGTACGCTGATTTTCAGCGCCAATCAGGCGCTTCTTGCCGCCCGCGCGGGCGCAACCTACGTCAGCCCGTTTTTGGGGCGGCTGGATGACATCGGGCAGCCGGGCATTGAGCTGATTGAAACCATCCACGACATCTTCCTGAACTACCCCGACATCAACACGCAAATCATTGCCGCCAGCGTGCGCAACACCATGCACGTTACCGACTGCGCATTGGCAGGCGCGGACATCGCCACCGTGCCCTTCAAGGTGCTGGAGCAGATGCTGCACCACCCGCTGACCGACGCAGGCATTGAAAAATTCAAGGCTGACTACACCAAGGTTTTTGGAAACAAATAAGGAACGGTGCTATGTATTATATCGGAATCGATCTTGGCACATCGGCGGTCAAACTGCTGCTGATGGACGAAACCGGCGGCATTGCCAACATCGTCAGCCGCGAGTACCCTGTCAGCTTTCCCCGCCCCGGCTGGAGTGAGCAAGACCCGGCAGACTGGTGGGCGGCGGTGTGCGGCGGCATCCCCGAACTGCTGGCAGGCTTTGACGCCGCGCAGGTAAAGGGCATCGGCGCTGGCGGGCAGATGCATGGGCTGGTCGTGCTGGATAAAGATGATACCGTCATCCGTCCCTGCATCCTGTGGAACGACGGCCGCACCCAAAAGCAGGTGGACTACCTGAATGAAGTCATCGGTAAGGACACCTTGAGCCAATACACCGCGAACATTGCCTTTGCCGGATTTACCGCGCCCAAGCTGCTGTGGCTGCGCGACAACGAGCCGGAAAACTTTGCGCGCATTGAGAAAATCATGCTGCCGAAGGATTACATCAACTACAAGTTGACCGGTGTCCACGGCACCGATTACTCGGACGCCTCGGGTATGCTTTTGCTGGACGTGCAGCATAAACGCTGGAGCCGCAAGATGCTGGACATCTGTGGTGTTCGCGAAACCCAACTGCCCAAGCTGTTTGAGAGTTGGCAGCCTGTCGGTACGCTGACCGCCGACGCCGCCAAGGCGCTGGGCCTACCCGCCGATGTGGTGGTTTGCGCGGGCGCAGGTGACAATGCGGCGGCTGCAGTTGGCTGCGGTGCTGTGGGCGGCGGCAAGTGCAATATTTCGCTTGGCACGTCGGGTACGGTGTTTATCACCAGCGATACCTTTGGCGTGGACAAGCAAAATGCCTTGCACAGCTTTGCCCACGCGGACGGCGGCTACCACCTGATGGGCTGCATTTTAAGTGCCGCATCGTGCAATAAATGGTGGAGCGAGGAAATTTTACATACCGATGACTACGCTGCCGAGCAGGCGCTTATCCCCGCCGACAAGTTGGGCGCAAACGATGTTTACTTTCTGCCTTATTTAATGGGCGAGCGCAGCCCCCACAACGACCCCGCCGCGCGCGGTGCATTTGTCGGACTGCGTATGGACACCCCGCGCGCCGCGCTGACGCAGGCTGTGCTGGAGGGTGTGGCATTTGCCATCCGCGATTGCGTTGAGATCGCCAAGGCACAAGGCGTGGAAATTGCCGCCAGCACCTTGTGCGGCGGTGGTGCAAAAAGCCCGCTGTGGCGCAAAATTTTGGCAAACGTTCTGGGCATCCCGCTGACGCTGCCCCAGACTGAGCAGGGTCCCGGCTACGGCGGCGCGATGCTGGCAGCTGTGGCGTGCGGGGCATACCCGGATGTGCGCAGCTGCGCCGACGCACTGGTACGTGCCAAGCAGACGACCGAGCCTGACGCCGCACTGGTGGCAAGATACAACGCACGATATGCCGTATGGCGCAAGCTGTACCCGGCATTGAAAGCATCCTTTGCAGAAATGGAGGCACTTGTATGAAAATCTATCCGATAACCGACCCTGCATTTTGCCCCTACGGTCGCATTGTCACCGGGCTGGACACCGCCAAGGCGGAAATTTTGCAAGCCCTTGCCAACACGCCGCTGCCGAACGGCACTGACTATGTCGCTGAGGATGCGCGCCTGCAGGAGTTACCCGCCGCTGCCGAGGTTTCGGAGCATCTGTTCGGCGGGATGCCCTGCCAGCTGGGCTGGTGCAACGGGCATAACAACACGCTGAACTGTCTGGAATACCACCGCGACAGCGAGTTCAATCTGGGCACCGAGGATTTTGTGCTGCTGCTTGCCAAACAGGATGAAATCGACGGCGGCAAGCTGGACACCGCCAAGGTCAAGGCGTTCCGCGTCCCGGCAGGGGTTCTGGTCGAGGTCTACGCCACGACACTGCACTACGCGCCCTGCCACACCGATGCCGCCAAGGGTTTCCGCGTTCTGGTCGCACTGCCCAAGGGCACGAACACCGACAAGCCGGAAATCAAAAACGACAGCGGCGATGACGCCCTGCTGTGGGCGTGCAACAAATGGCTGCTGGCGCATCCCGACAGTGCCGAAGCCAAAGCCGGAGCCTATGTGGGGCTTACAGGCGAGAACATCAAGATTTGAACGCTGCACCATATAAAAAACGGAGGTTGTTATCTATGAACTCTACCAACATTCCCGAGGTCAAGCTGGGCATTGTTGCCGTCAGCCGTGACTGCTTCCCCATTGCGCTGAGCGAAAAGCGCCGCGCCGCCATCGCCGCTGCCTGTGCCGCCAAGGGCTTGCCCGTGTACGAGGCGCAGACTACCGTGGAAAACGAAGCCGATATGCAAAAGGCTGTGGCGGAGGTCACCGCCGCAGGCTGCAACGCGCTGACCGTATTTTTGGGCAACTTCGGTCCCGAAACGCCCGAAACCCTGCTTGCCAAATTCTTTGACGGTCCCTGTATGTATGTGGCTGCCGCCGAGGGCGACGGCGATATGATCAACGGGCGCGGCGATGCCTACTGCGGTATGCTGAACTGCTCTTACAACTTGGGGATGCGGCATCTGAGCGCCTATATCCCCGAGTACCCTGTCGGCACTGCCGAAGAAATTGCCGATAAGATGGCGGAATTTGTGCCTATTGCCCGCACGCTTTTGGGTGTGCGCGATTTGAAGATCATCACCTTCGGTCCCCGCCCGCAGGACTTCTTTGCCTGCAATGCGCCCATCAAGGGCTTGTATGAGCTGGGCGTCGAGATTGAGGAAAACTCCGAGCTGGACCTGCTGGTTTCCTACAAAGAACACGCCGCAGACCCCCGCATTGCCGAGGTCTGCGCCGATATGGCCGCCGAGATGGGCGAAGGCTGCTACTACCCCGACCTGCTTGCCCGTATGGCGCAGTTTGAGCTGACCCTGCTGGACTGGGCCGAGAACCATAAGGGCAGCAAAAAATACGTTGCCTTTGCCGACAAGTGCTGGCCCGCCTTCCCGTCCCAGTTCGGGTTTGAGCCGTGCTATGTCAACTCCCGCCTTGTCAGCCGCGGCATCCCCGTTTCCTGCGAGGTCGACATCTACGGCGCGCTGAGCGAGTACATCGGTATGTGCGCTTCCGGCGATACCGTAACGCTGCTGGACATCAATAACAGCGTACCTAAGTACATTTATGACGAGGATATCGCCGGGAAGTTTGATTACAAGCTGACCGACACCTTTATGGGCTTCCACTGCGGCAACACGCCGTCCTGCAAGATGTGCAGCGACCGCGCAGTGAAGTATCAGCTGATCCAGCACCGTCTGCTGGAGCCTGCCGGCAGTGACCCCGACTTTACCCGCGGCACGCTGGAAGGCGACATTGCGCCTTCCGACATCACCTTCTACCGCCTGCAGTGCGACAGCGAAGGCACACTGCGCGCCTACATTGCGCAGGGCGAGGTGCTGCCCGTTGCCACCCGCAGCTTTGGCGGCATCGGCGTGTTCGCTATCCCCGAGATGGGCCGCTTCTACCGCCATGTGCTGATTCAAAAGCGCTACCCGCACCACGGCGCCGTGGCGTTTGGTCACTACGGCAAGACGCTGTTTGAGGTGTTCAAGCTCTTGGGACTGACGGACATTGCCTACAACCAGCCCAAAGCACTTCCCTATCCCACCGAAAACCCCTTCGCGTAAGCACCCGTGACTTCTTTTGTCTGCCTATTATAATAAGGTAAGCAACTGCATAAAACAGCGCCCCGCTGGGTTGGAAATTGCAACCAGCGGGGCGTTTTTTGCGGGCATTTACTCGCTTTTTATAGGGGGCAGTTCGATCTCCGGCATCAATTCATCGGAAACAACTTGCAGCATTTCCTCCAGCTTTGCCAAGTCATCCGCGTTGAATCGGTTTTCGGCGCGCTGCATGACGAGATGCAGATACGAATAGCTGATGTTATAGTAATCCAGATACTTTTGGGTCGGGCGCAGACGATATTCCCGCTTGTCGGTGGTGGACTGAATACGCTCCACATAGCCTTTTTTGACCAGCGAGTTGATTTTATACGCCGCATTGGGGGTGGAAAGGTTCATCATATGGCTGAACTGCGCGATCGTTGGCTCACCCAGCGCCATAATGACCTCCATACAAAAGGATTCCACCGTTGTCAAGGTAGCTTCGCGGTCCTCAAAACGGCTGAAAATCTGCTTATAGAAATGCAGTTTGAATTTTGTATATACCTGTCCGAACGTCTTATCCAGCATGGCGAGAATCCCCCTGTAGGTTGATGCCTGTATTATAGCACATTCTACCATACAACGCCAGCCTTTTACGCATCGGTGATCACAAACATCAACTCAGCGTTGACCGCACGCTCGCCGTCCACCCATGCGGTTGCCTTGCCGATGCCGACAGGACCATGCTGCTCGGTCAGCTCACATTCCAGCGTCAATACATCGCCGGGCAAGACCTGACGGCGAAAGCGGGCATTTTTAATCCCGCCGAACAGGGCAAGCTTGCCGCGGTTTTCCGGCAGACTTAACGCTGCTACGGCACCGGTCTGGGCAAGTGCTTCCAGAATCAGGACTCCCGGCATGACCGGGTGCTGCGGAAAATGCCCCTGAAAAAACGGCTCGTCCCGACTTACGCATTTGATACCGCGCGCCCATTGACCGGGGGTGTAGTCCAGAATTTTATCCACCAAGGCAAAGGGATAGCGGTGTGGCAAAATAGTTTCAATTTCCGCCGCCGTCAGGGTGCGGGGCGGGTCATTGGGTGTATAGCTCATCTCTCAGCCCTCCCAGCGTTTGAACACCACACAGGCGTTATGTCCGCCAAAGCCAAGGCTGTCGCTCATAGCGTAGTCCACCTGCACGGCGCGCCCTTGGTTGGGGATGTAATCCAAGTCCAACTCTGGGTCCGGCTGCTGCAGGTTGACAGTGGCGGGCAAAAAGGCGTCGTGCAGGCTCAGCGCGGTAAATACACCCTCTACACCGCCCGCGCCGCCCAGCAGGTGACCGGTCATCGACTTGGTGGAGGACACCGCCAGCTTGTAGGCGTGTTCGCCAAAGACTGCCTTGATGGCTGCCGTTTCGCAGCTGTCGTTTAAGTGCGTAGAGGTTCCGTGGGCGTTTATGTAGCCGATTTGTTCCGGCTCTACCCCGCCGTCTGCCAAGGCCAGCCGCATACAGGCTGCACCGCCTGTGCCGCCCGGTGCGGGGGCGGTGATGTGGTAGGCATCGCAGTTTGCGCCGTAGCCCACGACCTCGGCATAGATTTTGGCGCCGCGCGCCTGTGCCGCGCCCAGTTCCTCCAGCAGCAGCACGCCGCAGCCCTCCCCCATCACAAAACCGCTGCGCCGGGCATCAAAGGGGATCGAGGCACTTTCCGGGTCGTCCGCCGTGCTGAGGGCTTTCATGGCAGCAAAGCCGCCCACGCCCAGCGGGCTGATGCAGCTTTCGGTACCGCCGCAGAGCATACGATCCTCGTAGCCGTCCCGAATTCGGTGGAATGCATCCCCGATGGCATTGGTGCCGCCCGCGCAGGCGGTGGTGGGGCAGCTGCACAGCCCCTGCAAGCCAAAGCGGATAGCAACCTGACCCGCCGCCATATTGCCGATGGACATCGGCACAAAATAGGGGCTGACCTTTTCAAAGCCCCGCTGCTGACCGCGGGTGTGTTCCTCCTCAATGGTGGGCAGCCCGCCAATTCCGCTGGAAAGTATGACGCCGAACCGTGTGCGCTCGATGTCCTGCAGGGCAAGACCGCTGTCGCGCATGGCTTCTTCAGCTGCCGCGACGGCAAACTGGGTAAACCGCGCCATCTTGCGGGCCTCGCGGCGGTCGATGCGTTCGGCAGGGTCAAAATTTTTGACCTCGGCAGCGAGCTTGACCTTGTAATCGGAGGTATCAAAAGCGGTGATCGGCGCAACCGCGCAGCGTCCCGCCCTTACGGCAGCCCAGCTTTCCGCCACCGTATTGCCCGTGGGGTTCACCGTGCCAAGACCTGTAATCACGACACGGCGTTTCTTTTGTGTATGCATAGCGTTCCCTCACATTCCCATTCCGCCGTCGACGCAGAGCACCTGCCCGGTAACATACCCGGCTTGCTCCCCTGCCAGAAAAGCCACCGCCGCCGCAACATCCTTGGCGTCGCCGACTTTGCCTGCCGGGATGGACGCCGCCGCAGCAGCGCGGGCAGAGTCCGGCATGGCAGCGGTCATATCGGTGTCAATAAAACCGGGGGCAACCACATTGGCGGTAATATGGCGGGCGGCATACTCCTTGGCGACACTTTTTGTCAAGCCGATCAGCCCCGCCTTTGCGGCGGCGTAGTTGGTTTGACCCGCGTTTCCGTGCAGCCCCACCACACTGCTGATGCTGACAATGCGCCCATAGCGTTGGCGCATCATATAGCGGCTTGCTGCCTTGGTGCAGAAAAACGCACCCTTCAGGTTGGTGGCAAGCACATTGTCAAAATCCGCTTCGGTCATACGCAGCATCAGGGTATCGGCGGTGATGCCCGCATTGTTGACCAGCACATCGATGCGCCCCAAGGCTGCCACGGTATCCTCCACAAGTTTTTGGCAGTTCTCCGGGCGGCGCACATCCGCTTGCAGCGTTACCGCCCTGACGCCAAGGGCGCGGCAGGCGGCGGCGGTTTCCTCTGCGGCAGCGGCACTGCCGGCAAAATTGACGGCAATGTCCATCCCTTTTTCCGCCAGAGCTAAGCAGATGGCACGGCCTATGCCCTTGGCACCGCCAGTAATCAGGGCAGCGCGGCGCAGATTTTCTGTTTGCGGCATCGTGTCACGCTCCTTTCATTGTGCGAAGCAGCTGCTGCAGCTGCGCGGACGTTTCCACAGGGTAGCAGGAAATTGCACTTCCCACCGTCTTTTTCACGAACCCGGTCAGCACCTTGCCGGGGCCGATCTCAATGGCGGTGTCCACACCCAACTCGGCTAAGCGGCGCAGGGTGCTTTCCCACTGCACACCGGACTGCACTTGCTTTTCAAGCAGGGCGGCAATGCTGTCATTCTCGTTTTTCTCATGTCCTAAGCAGTTAAAAAGAACCGGCATCTGCATCTGAGAAAAAGAAACGGACGCAAATTTTTCCCGCAGGGCATCCCCGGCCGGGTGCATCAGCGCGGTATGGAACGCCCCGCTGACCTTCAGCGGCAGGCAGCGCTTTGCGCCGGCGGTCAATGCAGCGGCTGCGGCTTTGTCGACAGCCGCCTTGTCACCGCCGATGACCAGCTGTCCGGGGCAGTTGTAGTTGCAAATCTGCACAACACCCGCATCGGCGGCGGCATCGCAGCATGTTTGCAGCGTCGGCGCTTCCAGCCCCAAAACGGCGGTCATTCCACAGGGGCGCCCCGCAGCGGCAGCCGCCATCGCCTTGCCGCGAAATGCCGTCAGGCTGACCGCCGTCTGCACATCGAACACCTCCGCGCACGCCAGCGCGGAATATTCCCCCAAGGACAGCCCCGCCGCATAGTCCGGCACAATGCCCGCCTGCCGCAGCACAGCGGTAACACCGCAGGCAAACGCCGTCATACAGGGCTGAGTGTATTGGGTTTCGTTCAAAATGCCCGCCGCATCGGTGAACATAACTTCCTTTATATCAAAATCCACCGCGGCAGCGGCTTGCTCCAACACGGCGCGGAAGGCGGGGAAGTCCTCGTACAGATCCCTGCCCATACCGGCGTGCTGGCTGCCCTGCCCGGCGTATAAAAAAGCCAATTTCATAAGTGTATCTCCTTGTAAAGCCCGTCAATGCAGGTTTTTGCATCCCCCGCCATCGCAGAAAAAATCTCCGCAACCGGGCGGACTTCCCGCAGCAGCCCGGCGATCTGCCCCGCCATCAGGCTGCCGTTCTCGGTATCGCCGTCAAACACTGCCTTGCGCAGGCTGCCCAAGGTAAACTGTTCCAGTGCCATTTTATCGGCACCCGCTTTTTCCTGCCGGACATACTCACGGCTCATACGGTTTTTCAGCACGCGCACGGGGGTGCCGCCGATGCGTCCGGTCACAATGGTATCGCTGTCGCGGGCTTTCAGCAAAGCAGCCTTGTAATTTTCGTGGATGGGGCACTCGGCACTTGCCAGCAAGCAGGTACCGACCTGCACACCGCAGGCACCCAGCGCCAGGGCGGCAGCCATCCCGCGCCCGTCGGCAATGCCGCCTGCGGCAATAACGGGCACGGAAACTGCATCAACGACCTGCGGAACCAGCGCCATCGTGGTCATCTCCCCCACATGGCCGCCGCTTTCGGTCCCTTCGGCAATGACGGCATCGATACCCAGTGGTTCCAGGTGCTTGGCCAGAACCACCGCCGCCACCACAGGGATGACCGTGATGCCCGCCGCTTTCCACATCGGCATATACTTTCCGGGATTTCCCGCCCCGGTGGTAACGACCCGCACGCCTTCCTCGACAACGATTTTTGCAAACGCATCCGCCTGCGGGTGCATCAGCATAATATTTACGCCAAAGGGCTTGTCGGTCAGCTCACGACAGCGGCGGATGTTTTCCCGCAGGGTGTCGGCGTCCATACCGCCGGAGCCGATCAGCCCCAGCGCCCCGGCGTTGGAGCAGGCAGCGGCAAATTCGCCCGTGGCGATGTTGGCCATACCGCCCTGAATGATGGGATATTTTGTGCCTAAAATTTCATTGAGCAGTTTCATTTTCTACCCTCATGCGTCAGCAGCA
>USNZ01000025.1 GCA_900556255.1 uncultured Oscillospiraceae bacterium | reverse complement strand
AGGCTGTCCAGCGTGATGGGATTATCGCCCAGCAGGGCATCGGCAATGCCGAAATCCAGCACCGTCGGCGCAACGCGGCGCGCCCCGGCACGCACCTGCTCGCCGTTCAGCTCCGTTGTGTAGCTAAGCCCCGGTTCGCCCGCAGCAGCGTGGGAATCGAGCAGGCGCAGCATAACGGTATCGCCCTGCGGCTCCTCCGGCAGCTGGTAGTGCAGCCACAGCCGGAAGGTATCATCGCCCTGGCGATAGAAATCGCTTTGCATCGTGTAAATTTCATCGCCGCCGTTGATTTGCGCTGCCATCCACGGCGTATTGCTGCTGAGCTGTTCCCATTCGGGGTAGATGCTGTCGGCGTCCAGAAATTTTGCCACCACATTCTCACCGCTTACGGTAAAGAAGCAATCCAGCGTGGCGGCGTCCATGGACACAGTGTCCAGCGTGTAGTTGACACCGTCCAGCGTCTGCGTCTGGCCGATTTCGGTGTTGTGGGCTTCGGTGTCGGACTGCTGCCCACCGTACTCGCCGCGCGGGGCGTCCAGCACATTCTGCACCTGCGCCTGCGATTTAGCATCGGTGAAAAAGCCGATTTTCCCGCCGGTCAGCTCCTTGATATACGGTGCTGCGGCAATACCCACCGAGAGCACACAGGTAGCCGCCACGGCAGCGGCCACGCACACGGGTACACGGCGGTGCTTTTTCAGCTTAGGCGGCGCATAGCTGCCCGCCTTCTCTATTTTTTTCAGCGCCAGGTCATAGATGCGCTTTTCTTCCTGCTTGCTCAGCGGTTCGGTCTTTGTGGGATACTGTTCCAGCAGGGAATCAGCGGTTTGTGTATAGTTACGCATAGGTTGCAGCCCCCTCTTAATAGGTATTGCGCAGCGCGGAAAACTGTTTGCGCAGCTTTTCGCGCCCGCGGGAAAGTCGTACATTGACGGTATGTTCCTGCATGTTCAGCCTGCGGCCGATTTCGCGGCAGGACTCCCTGTAATAATAGCGTCGGAAAAATATCTCTCTGTCCGGCTCCGGCAGTTCGGTCAGCAGCTGGGCAATCAGTTCCTCCGCCTCGGTGGAACGGCGCTCGGTCATCCAATCCTGCGCCAGTTCGTCGTTCAGCTCACATTCCTGTTGTCGGGGCCGCAGCGCGCGCCAGCGGTCGATGGCCGCATTGCGCGCTGTCACACACAGCCAGGCGCGCAGCGGACGGTTTTGCTGCTTAAATTCAGCGGCATGTTTCCATGCTGCCACCAGAACGTCGGCGGCGCACTCCTCGGCATCCTGCGGGTTGCTGGGCAGAATACGGCAAATGACGGTATGGATCAACCCGCCGTACTGTGTCAGCAACAACTGCAGCCCCGTTTCGGGCTCGGCCAGCAGGGCATCTATGATTTTGTTATCCTCCATAGCGTTGTGTTTTCCTTTCTGATTCAAGGCCTTGTACCCACTAAACGGTCAAATTGCAGGAAAAGTCACAAAAGCCGCACAAAAAACTGCAGCCACCCGCAAAAACGGGTGGCTGCACAATTTTCATTTGTTTTGCAGGGTTAGCATCAAACCTTGCCCTTGCCGCAGCCCCACTTTTTGAAATACCGCCCCATGCTGACAAGCTGCATTTTGAACTTTCCCGCGTCGCGCATGGGGGCGCGGTGCCAGGCATGGATAGCGCTAAACTGCGGGGCCAGCCAAACCGTGCCTTCCCGCAGAACCTTTTGGGTCAGGTCGGCATCCTCCACATACATAAAATATTCGGGGTCAAAGCCGCCGATTTTTTTGTACACATCGGTGCGCACCGCCATAAAGCTGCCCGTACAGAATTCGATTTTCCTCGGTCGGGTCAAGTCCTCGTCCTGCATGGTGTAGTGGTCGTCCGCCTTGCGGAAAACACCGCCGAATTTCGGTGCCAGCTGGCGTGCCAGCAGCAGCCACGGCGTGGGTTTGCGGCGGGGCAGGTGCTGCAGTTTTCCGTCCGGGTAGCGCAGCTGCGGCGTTGCCATGGCCGCCCCCGGCGTGTCCAGCAGCCAGTCCGCCATGGCGGGCAGGGTGTCCTGCGTCAGCAAAATATCGGGATTCAGGATAAAATGCACGTCGCTGTGCAGTTTGTCCAGCACAAAGTTATGTCCCTTGCCAAAGCCCAGGTTTTCGGGCAGGCAAAGCACCTGTACCCGCGCATCGCCAAAATCCGTTTCTGCCAGCTGCTTGCCGCAGCCGTCGGGGCTGGCGTTATCCACGACATACAAAACAAAATCGGCGGTTTGGGTATAGTGCAGGATGCTGCGCACGGCGGCGCAGACTTCCTCGTAATCGCAGTACGCTACGATGCAGGCACTGATTTTTGCCATAATTATTTCTCCAATGCTTCCAGATGTGTCAGGTCGTAGGGGGTGTCCTGGTAGACGTAGTAGTTCAGCCAGTTGGTGTACAAAAGATACCCGTGGGCGCGCCAGCGGAACAAAGGATCCCGCGCGGGGTCGTCGTCGGGGTAGTAGTTGCAGGGGACATGGATGGGCTTGCCCGCGCCGATATCCCGCTTGTATTCCTTGTCCAGCGTATACTTATCGTATTCGGGGTGGCCGATGACAAAAATCTGCCGTCCCGAATCGGTCGAGAGCAGCATCGGCCCCGCGACATCGCTTTCCGCTAAAATGCGCAAATCATCGCAGGCGTCGATAGCTTGGCGGTCCAGCCCTGCCCAACGGCTGTGGGGGGCGTAAAAATGTTCGTCAAAGCCGCGCACCAAGGGGTTTGAGGGGCGGGTCACACGGTGTTCAAACACACCGAACATCTTTTGCTCCAGATGCACTTTGGGGATACCGAAATGGTAGTACAGCCCCGCCAGCGCCCCCCAGCACAGGTGAATGGTCGAGTAGACGTTTTCTTTTGTGTAATCCATAATGGTGCACAGCTCGTTCCAATAGTCCACCTGTTCATACGCCATGTCCTCCAGCGGGGCACCCGTGATGATCATGCCGTCAAAGCGCTCGTTTTTGATTTCGTCAAAGGTCTTGTAAAACGCCTTCATGTGCTCGGGCGCGGTGTGGGTGGTGTTGTGGGTAGCCGTCTGCAAAAACGTCACCTGCACCTGCAGCGGGCTGTTGGCCAGCAGGCGCGCCAGCTGGGTCTCTGTGACGATTTTGGTAGGCATCAAATTCAAAATCAGAATGCGCAGCGGGCGGATATGCTGGCTGCGGGCGCGTTCCCGATGCATAACAAATACATTTTCGTGCGAAAGCTCATCATACGCGGGCAGCTCGCGGGGGATAATCAACGGCATAGGAATCTCTCCTTACAACTGCATTTCAAATTACCAGGCCACCGTTCTGGCCAATGACCTGCCCGGTGATATAGCCGCTTTGCTCGTCGGCCAAAAACACCATCGTGCGGGCAATTTCCTGCGCGGTACCCAGGCGGCAGACGGGGGTTTCCTCTGCCAGGGCGGCGCGATCCTCTGCGGTAAAGCCTGCCATCATATCGGTATCGATGACACCGGGCGCAATCACGTTTACGGTAATTCCGCTGGGGCCTTCCTCCTTGGCCAGGGCCTTGCCAAGGCCGATCAGCCCTGCCTTGGCGGCGCTGTACGCCACCTCACAGCTGCCGCCGGTCTGCCCCCACATGCTGCTAACCAGCAAAATGCGGCCGTATTTCCGGTGTATCATGCCGGGCAAAACCGCACGGCTGGCATAAAACGCACCGTCCAGATCAACAGCCATCAATCGCCGCCAGTCCTCATCGGTAGTGTCGGTAAACAGCTTTTGCTGCGCGATGCCCGCATTGCAGACAAGCACCTGCAGGCTACCCAGTTCATATTCTGCCTTACTTACAGCGGCCCTGACCTGCGCGGCATCGCCGGCATCGGCTTGTATGGCAACCACACGGCGGCTCGGTGCGGCACAGCTTGCCGCCTGCACCACGGCATGGGCAGCAGCCTCACTGCTGTGCCAGGTGAACGCCACATTGTATCCTGCTTTTGCAAACGCCAGCACAGCTGCCGCGCCGATGCCTCGGCTGCCGCCGGTAATCAGAACATTTTGTTCCATATCATTTCTTCTTTCTTTTTTCACGCAGACGGGCAAAAAACGCCTGCATCAGCTGCTGGCTTTCCGCTTCCAAAAGGCCCTGTTCCATCACAGGGTGATGGTTGAAGGGCAAAGCAAACAGGTCGGTCATGCCGCCGCAGCAGCCCGCCTTGGGATCCTTGGCACCGTACACGACCCGCTTCAGGCGGCTGTTGATGATAGCACCGCTGCACATTGGGCATGGCTCCAGCGTCACAAACAGTTCGCATTGCCACAGCCGCCAGCCGCCCAGTGCCTTGCAGGCCGCATCAATGGCCAGCATCTCGGCGTGGTATACGGCATTTTTGCCGGTTTCCCGCAGATTGTGTGCGCGGGCAACGATCTCGCCGTCCTTGGCCACAACCGCACCCACAGGCACCTCGCCCAATTCGGCGGCTATGCGTGCCTCATCCAGCGCAGCGCGCATCAGTTCTTCATCGGTCATACATTCTCCCTTACACCAGTGCGGCATAGGCCACCAAAAAAAGGACCGTTGCCGAATACGCCGGGCTGGTAAATACATTCAGCGCGTCCACGCCCGGGCGCAGCCCTGCCGAAAAGCGGAACCCCTGCCTGTGGGCATGTCGAATCAGCCATGCCGCAAACACAGGGAAAAACAGCAAAATGAACAGTTCTATCGCCATGGCTGCCGCAGCCGGGGCATACAAGCGCAGGTACAACGTCAAAAATGCCAGCGTATTGTTAATAAAATGCAGCAGCATACCCGGCAGAATACTACCCGAACGCTCGGCCAGCCACCCCAGAAACACCGCGCAGACAAACGCCGTCAGCCCCTGCGCCAGGTCCAGATGCAAAAGTCCGAACAGCAGCGCCGTGCCGAAAATAGCCGCCGCACTGCCGCTGGGGCGCAAAAGCCCCTGCAATGCGCCGCGGAAAAACAGTTCCTCCGTCACGGCGGGCACCAGGCACAGCGACAGAAACTGGACAAACAGCTCCATACCGCCGGCGGCCAACAGGGTACCGGGCTGCTCAATGCCGAAAACACGGCACAAAAGCCCGCCCAGCAGGTTGCCGAAGTTTGCCAACCCCAAAAACACAGGCAGACAGAACCCGGGGCTCCATGCCGTGGGGATCATGATGCGCATGTCCTTTGCCTGCAGCCGCGTGGTGCACAGCAGCCACCACAGCGGCAGTGCCAGCGCGCCGATGCCCACCAGCGTCTGCAGCAAAACCACGCTCACCTCGCCAAAACCCGCCGCATGGGCCAGGCTGGCACCGGGCTGCAGCAGCCCCATTATGTCGCTGACCAACAGTGTCAACACACTTCTTGCCAGCAAATACAGTATTGCCGCCAGCGCACACACCCCGGCGGCGCCGCGCACCCCGCGAACCCTTGCCATAGCTTTCCATCCTCAATTCTGAACTTTATCTATTTATAATACCACAAGCCGCGAATTTTCGCAATAAAAAAAGCCCCGCCGTTGTGCGCCGGCAGGGCCATAGAGGGAAAAGAGGGAGGTCATGTACACTTGCAATGTGCGTTGCAAGCATTGACTTTCTGTCTAAATCATAGTACATTATGGATAAGAAGTAAAGCTTAACTTTTTCACACAGATGATGAACCCGATTCATCATGAAGGAGCATCCCATGACACTTACCGATTGCCAGATTTTTTCCATGGTGGCGCAGCTGGGCACCTTTGCCGCCGCCGCCGAGCAGCTGCACCTGACCCCCTCTGCCATCAGCCATGCAGTCTCCGGCATGGAGGCCGAGTGCGGCTTTTTATTGTTCACCCGCACCAAAAGCGGCGTCAAGATGACCGCCGCCGGCGAGGCAATTTTGCCTGCCATCCGCCAGATGACCGCCAGCAGCGAATCGCTGAACCAGTCCATTGCACAGGTCAACGGCACGCACAAGGGCGTTTTGCGGGTTGGCGTGTTCAACTCGGCCTGCGTCACCTGGATGCCCGAACTGCTACCGCCCTTCCGCGAGGAATTTCCCGGCATTGATGTTCAGATCTACCAGGGTTCCTACGCCGACATTGCCAACTGGCTCAAGACCGGCGCCGTTGAGATGGGCTTTTTGTCCAATTCCAGCGCCATCGGCTTTGACTTTGAACCGCTGTACGATGACACGCTGATCTGCTTAGCCCCCGCCGACTACCAACCCAAGCGTCCCGGCTGCATCCATGCAGACGAGCTGCAGGGTCAGCCCTTTGTCAGCCAGCTTTCGGACGTGGACGCCGATATCCAAAGCTACTTCCGCATCAACGCTTTGCAGGTCAACAGCCGCTGCTATATTGCCGACGACCAAAGCATGATCGCCATGGTCTCCTGCGGGCAGGGGCTGGCCATCATGCCGGAATTGATGTTCAAGCATGGGGCCGACTACTGCGGCTGTCAGGTGCTGCGTCTGGAACCCGTGGCCAAGCGCAGCATCGGGGTGGCCTGCCTTGCAAAAAGCGGGCTGTCCCCGGCGGGCAAGCAGTTCCTGAACCACCTGCGCCGCTATTCCAGGACCATGGCCGAATAAATGCCCTTTTCAAATCCCCCGATTTGTGCTATAATAAGTATTTTGAAGGGGAATGGATATTTTGAAAGGGGAGTTTGCCATGCGCGGTGATCTGCACACCCATACCTTATACTCGGACGGCTCGACACCTGTTGAAAAGCTGCCGTTCCTTGCCCGATGCGCGGGGCTGGATTGGCTCGCGATATCCGACCACGACAGTATCCGCAGTGTGCGGTATGCCTACGACCACCCGCAGCAGGAGGGGGTAAACCTCATTCCCGCCACCGAGCTGACAGCCTACGATTTTGCCCGTGAGCATCGGGTGCACCTTTTATGCTATTACCCCGATGACTGCCGGGCGCTGGCGGATTTTTCCGCCATGATGGCTGACCGCCGTAAGCAAGCTGTTTTGCAAAGCTGTGCCGAACTCGAACAGCTTTGCCCGCAGTTCCGCACTGAGGAAGCGTTGGCGCTTTGTAAAAACAGTGACACCTTATATAAGACTCACGTCATGCAGGTGCTCTTGCAGTATGCGTTGGCCGACAGCATGTACGGCGACACCTACCGCGCCCTATTCGGCCTAAAGCCTGTGCGCGGCAAAATTTTGCACAACCCCGCCTACGAATCCGTTGACACCGTACTGGCGCTTGCCAAGCAATGCCGCGCCGTTGTCGTGCTGGCACACCCCAGTGTTTACCACAGCATGGAACTGGCGGAGGAACTCATCAAGGCAGGGCGCATCGACGGCGTGGAAATCGACCACCCGCGCAACACGCCGGAGGACAAAGCCCAACTTACCGCCTGGGCGCAGCAATATGATTTGATCGTCACCGGCGGCACCGACTACCACGGCATGAACAGCGCCCATCCCCGCCCGGTGGGCACCTGCACCACAGCAGAGGAACAAATTTTGCGTATCCGTGATTTAGCGCAGAAACGTAAACAATAAAGCAGAAACGTAAACAATAAAGGAGATACAACCATGACTTTCACCTATCAGAACAAGGGCGTCTGCTCCCGCAGCACCGAAATCGAACTGAACCCCGACCACACCATCGCTTCTGTCAAAGTGGAGGGCGGCTGCAACGGCAACCTCAAGGGCATTTCCCGGCTGCTCGTCGGCATGAAGGCCGAGGACGCCATTGCCCGTATGCAGGGCACCGTGTGCGGCAGCAAGTCCACCAGCTGCCCCGACCAGATTGCCCACGCCCTGCAGGCCGCCCTGGAGCAGATGTAAAAAAGGGGAGGGCACCATGGATTGTTTCCACTATCCCTTGGACACCGAAACCCTGCTGCGCAAAAAACGCCGCCTGCGCCGCGAACTGCTGGCACAGAACCCCCATGCCCTGCACAAGAAAATTGCCATTTTGGGCGGCTCCACCACCAATGAGGTAGCCGACCAGCTGGGTCTTTTTTTGCTGCAATACGGCATTGAGGCCGAATTCTACCAAAGCGAGTACGGTCAATATTGGCAGGATGCCATGTTCGGCAGCCCCGAGCTGGACGAGTTCCACCCGGATATCATTTATATCCACACCACCTGGCGCAACCTGACCGACCTGCCCACCACCGCCGACAGTGCCGCCGACATCGACGCGATGCTGGACGCCCAGTACAGCCACTTTGAAACCATGTGGCAGGCACTGGCGCAAAAGTTCGGCTGCCCCGTTATACAAAACAACTTTGACCGTCCCAACTACCGCCTGATGGGCAACCGCGATATCTGGGATATTCACGGGCGCTCCAACTTTATCAGCCGCTTGAATCAGCGGTTCTATGCCTACGCCGCCACGCACGAGAATTTCTATATCAATGATATTGATTACCTGTCGGCCGATTACGGCCTGACCGCCTGGGGCGATGCTTTCTTCTGGCACATGTACAAGTATGCCATGTGTCTGGACGCCATTCCCTCGCTGGCCAACAGCGTGGCCAACATCGTAAAATCCATCTACGGCCGCAACAAAAAGGCGCTGGTGCTCGATCTGGACAACACCCTGTGGGGCGGCATCGTGGGCGACGACGGTGTGGACGGCCTGGCCATCGGCCCCGAAGTTCCCGAAGGGCAGGTCTATGCGGAATTCCAGAGCTATTGCAAGGCACTGAAATCCATCGGCGTAATTTTGGCTGTCGACTCCAAAAACGATGAAGCCAACGCGCTGGCAGGCCTCAACCACCCGGACGGCGTACTGCGTCCCGACGATTTTGTTGCCATCAAGGCCAACTGGGAGCCGAAGGACCGCAATCTTCTGGCCATGGCATCCGAGCTGAGCCTTGGCGCCGACAGCTTTGTCTTTGCGGACGACAACCCCGCCGAGCGCGCCATTGTGGCTGCGCAGGTACCCGGTGCCGCCGTGCCCGCCATGGACGGTGCCGAAAACTACATCAAGACGTTGGATCACGGCGGCTACTTTGAAGTTACGGCCCTGTCTAAAGAGGACCTTAAAAAGACCGAGCTGTACCACCAGAATGCCGAGCGTGCCAAGGCGCAGGCCGCCTTTGCCGACTACGGCCAGTATCTGGACAGCCTGGAAATGACTGCGACCATACAGGGCTTTGCCCCGCTGTACATCCAGCGCATTGCCCAGCTGACCAACAAGTCCAACCAGTTCAACCTGACCACGCTGCGCTGCTCGGAGGACGACATCCGCACCATGGCCGAGGACGCCGACCATCTGTGCCTGTGCGGCAAGCTGGTGGATAAATTCGGCGACAACGGCATTGTCACCGTTGTGGCGGGGCAGCAGCAGGGAAGCGCGCTGCATATGCGCCTTTGGCTGATGAGCTGCCGTGTGCTCAAGCGCGGCATGGAGGACGCCATGATGGACACCCTGATGCGTCACGCCGCCGCCCGCGGGGTGGAAAAGGTGGTCGGTTACTATTACCCCACCGCCAAAAACGCTATGGTACGTGAATTTTATGCACAGTTCGGCTTTACCAAAACGCAGGAGTCCGAGGAGGGCACAGTTTGGGAGCTGAACGTTGCCGACTATGTTCCCCGCAACCCCCATATGAAAATCGAAGAAGCGTAAAGCAGCCCGATAAAACAGCAACCGCCCTGCCGCAAAAATGCGGCAGGGCGGTGTTTTTGTTTTTTTCGGTTCAGGCTTTCTTAAAGCCGACGCTGTTCATAAAGCGCACAAAGGCTTCCTGGCCGGCCTTGTCCTGCTTAAAGACGCCGGCGTTCTCCAAAACGTGGCTGAACACAACGCCGATTTCCTTTTTGACGACCTTGTTGGCCTCACCCTCGGACAAATCGGTGCCGTACTTG
>USNZ01000024.1 GCA_900556255.1 uncultured Oscillospiraceae bacterium | reverse complement strand
TAGATGTATTTTCATCGTCGGCGCATGTCCGCCGATGAAAATGATTGGAAACTTTGCTTTTTCGACAGTTTACGAAAAAGGCAGGGTTTTCCCCCTGCCAAAACCGCGTTCAATCGCTATAATTGGACAAAAACTGTCGTGTGCGTTCCTCTTTGGGGTGGTCGATGACCTGCCGCGCGTCGCCCTGCTCGACCACCACGCCGCGATCCATAAACAAGATGCGGTCGGCCACGTCGCGGGCAAACTTCATCTCGTGGGTCACGATGATCATCGTGGTCTTGTTGTCGGCCAGTTCGCGCAGAACGCGCAGCACCTCGCCTGTCAGTTCGGGGTCCAGCGCCGAGGTCGGCTCGTCAAAGCACAAAATATCGGGGTGCAGCGCCAGGGCGCGGGCAATCGCCACGCGCTGCTGCTGCCCGCCCGAAAGCTGATGCGGGTAATGCCCCGCGCGGTCGCTCAGGCCCATTTGCGCCAGCAGTTCGCGGGCGTGGGCCTCCAGCTCGGCGTGGACGGCGCGGCGGTTTTGGCGGTAATCGGGGCGTTCACGCGCCAACAATTCCCCTGCCAACGTGATATTTTGCAGCGCCGTGTACTGCGGAAACAGGTTGAAATTCTGGAACACCAGCCCGAAGTGCAGCCGCTTTTTGCGGATAGCCTCCTCGCTTTGGGTGTGCTTGTCGGCGGCGTCCCACAGCGTTTCGCCGCCCACGATGATGCGGCCCGTGTCGGCGGTCTCCAAAAAATTCAGGCAGCGCAGCAGCGTCGTTTTGCCCGAACCGCTGGACCCGATGATGGCCAGCGCCTCGCCCTTTTGCAGGTCAAAGGAGATATTTTCCAGCACCTTGGTGGTGCCAAAGCTCTTGCCGATGCCCTCGGCTTGTAATAATGCCATCTGCCGCACCCCCTTAACGGAAATATTCCAGCCGTTTTTCCAGGTGGTCAAACAGCAGCGTCAGCACACCCACAAACACCAAAAAGAACACAGCTGTGCTGAAAAGCGGCCAAATCAAGCCCTTGGCGGTGTACTCCTTCGCCATCATGATAATATCCTTGTTGGCGATGATGTTTGCCAAAGACGTGTCCTTGACCAGCGTGATGATCTCGTTGCCCATGGGCGGCAAAATGCGCTTGACGACCTGCAGCAGCGTGACCTTAAAAAAGATCTGGCTGCGGGTCATGCCCAGCACCTGCCCGGCCTCGGTCTGGCCCTTGGGCACAGCCTCGATGCCGCCGCGGTAAATTTCGGAAAAATAGCAGGCGTAGTTGATGGCAAACGCCACCACAGCGGCAGTCAGGCGTCCGCTGCCGCCGGCGGGCCACGGGCTGGCAAAGCCCAGCAGACCCGGCCCCAAGTAGATGACCAAGATTTGCAGCATCAGCGGCGTACCGCGGATGACCCACACAAAAGTCTTGACCACGCCGCGCAGCGGGGCAAAACGGCTCATAGAGCCAGAGGCAACCACCAGCCCCAGCGGTATAGCAAACAGCAGCGTCAGCCCGAACAGTTGGCAGTTCAGCCAGAATGCCTCGGTCAGGCGCGCCCAAATCACAGCGGCGGCCATCAGTCTGCCAGCGCCAAGCCGTATTTTTCGGCCAGCTTGTCCATGGTGCCGTCGGCCTTCAGCGCGTCAAAGGCGTCGTTGACGGCGGCGGCCGCGTCGCTGCCCTTGCGGAAGGCAACGCCGTATTCCTCGGCGTTCAGTTCGTCCTTGATTTCCAGGTTAGCGTAGTCGGTGCCCTCACCGATCATGGCGGTGGCCAGGGTCAGGTCCAGCACGGCGGCGTCGGCGGTGCCGGCGGCGACTTCCATCAGGCAGTCGGTCTGCACGCTCTTGCTGACGTACTCGGCCTTGGCGAGGTTCTCGTCCCCGTTGATGGCACTCTCACCCGCAGAGCCGGCCTCGGCCACAAGGGTCTTGTCGGCCAGATCGGCGGTGGAGGTGTAGGCGGCGTCGGCCTTCATCACGATGACCTGCGCGTTTTTGGCGTAAGCCTTGGTGCAGGCGGTGTTTTGCATAATGTCGTCGGTCAGGGTCATGCCGTTCCAGATGCAGTCGATGCTCTTGCCGTCCAGTTCGACGACCTTGGTGTCCCAGTTGATCTCGACAAAGTCCGGCTCCACGCCCAGCTTTTCGCAGACGGCGGTGGCCAGCTCGGTGTCAAAGCCGGTAAAGTTGCCGTCGGCGTCGGTGTAGTTCATCGGCTCGTAGACGGTGTAACCGATGGTCATCTTGCCCTTACCCTGGATGTAGGCCAGGTCGCTGTCGGAACCGGAGGCAGACGCGGCCGCACCGCCGCAGGCTGCCAGAGAAACCGCCATACCGGCGGCCAGGAAAGCACTGACGAATTTTTTCATGATAATTCCTCCCTTATACACCCCTGACGGTTTGCCCCTCTAAAGCAATGATGCATCAGGTATTCTATTAGTGTAAAACAAAATCCCGTTTTGTGCAAGAGCTAAACGGGATTTTGTTGCAAAAAGATTGCATCTTTTTTGATTTTTCGTCAACGAAGGAGAAAAGCCTTCTCCCTTTGGGGGAAGGTGGCGCGCCTGCGCGCCGGATGAGGGGGCAATGTCCGGTAGGCTCCCCCTCATCAGTCGGCTGCGCCGACAGCTTCCCCCAGAGGGGGAAGCCTCTTAGCTGCGCTTCAGCTTTGGCTGATCTCCACCAGCACGATCTCGGTGCGGCCTTGTGTGCGGAACTTGTACCCCCAGGTCCCCGTGCCGCCGCTGACGATGGCGGTGCAGGTATCGGTGATTCGCTTTTTACCGTAGTTGCGTTCATTTCTTGCCGCCATGCCCACCGCGCCCGCAGGCCAGACCTGCCCGCCGTGGGTGTGGCCGCTTAAAATCAGATCCGCGCCGACGGCCGCCGCGTTTTTGAAATCGCGCGGCTCGTGGTCCAGCCAGAGGGTAAAGACGTCCCCCGCGCCGTGCGGCAGCAGCTGACGCGCGGTAAAGCGCTGCCCGCCCGTAAACAGGTAGTCCTTGCGGCCCACAATGCGCACGGTGCCGCTGCCTGTGCGGCAGGTCTCGTCCTCCATCAGGCGCACGCCCGCGTCGCGCAGAGCTTTTTCCAGCATGGCGCGGTCAAAGCTCGGCTCCCGCCAGTGGTGGAACAGGTCATGGTTGCCCAGCACATAATACTTGCCCATGCGCGGGTGCAGGCGGCCGAACATGCGGCAAAAGGCATCGAAGTCCTCGGCCGAGGTGTACTCGTCAAAGATGTCGCCCGTCAAAACCAGAATGTCGGCGTGGCAGGCCTCGATCTTTTTTTGCAGTTCGGGGATGCGGGTGCGGTCCATGGCGGCACAGGCGCGAGGGTGCACATCGCTGACCTGCACGATGCGCAGCTTGCCGCCGGGCAGTTTTTTATTCGTGGTAAGGTGATATTTTGTGGTGCGCAGATGCACGGCGCGGCGGCGGCCGAACCAGAAGATCAGCGCCGTGAGCAGCCACGGGGTCATACCGTCGAGCCAGAGCAGGTTCCAGACGCGCAGCACCCCGCCGCCGAACGGGCGCAGCAGCAGCGAAATGACCGTGCCCGCGCAGTAAATGGCGGTCAGATGCCCACTGAACACAATGCCCAGCCCCAGCGGGTCACGGCTGATATACCCCAGCATCGCCACCAAAAGCAGCGGTATACCGTAATATAGCAGCGGCATATCGGCAACCCATTGCAGCGGCGGCAGTTGCAGGAAGTTAAAGTACAGCAGCGCGCTGAGCGCCGCCTGCCCCACGCGGGGCAAAACAAATTGGAAAAACGGGTGATACATAGTGAGAACCTTTTTTGATGTGGTGGGTGATTACAAATAATAAATAATAGATAAAGGATAATAGATAATAAATTTGGTGTGCGCGCCGTGCGCGCACGTTTTTATACAGTGCGATGCAGGGCGGGGTGTTTTGCGGTAGGGGTGGGGCACGCCCCGCCCGCGACCATATACTATAATGAATAGAATGGGTTGGCTTGTAGGGGCGGCATATATGCCGCCCGTTGCAGCCACCTGGATATTACGATATGTCGGAAAAATTGCACGGGACGCATATATGCGTCCCCTACAAACCAACCGAAAGTTCGCAATTGCCCCATTAAATTTCTTGCCAAACCGCCGCTTCGTCCATTTTGGTTTGCGCCTTCGGCGCAAACCCCACCTTATTTTTTATCTTTTATCTCTTATCTTTTATCTTTGTTTATCTTTGTTGATTACGAGGTAACTTCCATGACCCAGCGTTACGATATCACCGGCATGAGCTGCGCGGCGTGTGCAGCCCATGTCGAAAAGGCCGCGTCGGCTGTGCCCGGTGTGCAGACGGCGGCGGTCAGCCTTTTGACAAATTCCCTGCAGGTCACGGCGCCCGATGACGCGGATGCCGCCGCCCTGCAAAAAGACATCTGCCGTGCGGTCGAGGCCGCCGGGTACGGTGCCGCCCCCGCCGCAGCGGGCGAGCCTCTCGATTTGACCGACACCGAAACGCCCCGCTTAAAGCGCCGTCTGGTGCAGAGCCTGTGTTTTTTGGTGCCGCTGATGTATGTTTCCATGGGGCACATGGTCGGCCTGCCCCTGCCGCCCTTTATGCAGGGGCACGGCAGCGGCGCACTGGTGTTTGCGCTGGTGCAGCTGGCGCTGACCCTGCCCGTCTGCGTGATCAATCGGGAGTTTTTTGTCTCCGGCTTTAAGGGGCTGGCCGCCCGCGCCCCCGGCATGGACGCACTGGTCGCCATGGGCGCGGGGGCGTCGCTGGCTTACGGTGGGTTTGCCATCGTTATGATTGCCGCAGGGCTTAAAAACGGCGACACGGCGTTGGTTATGCAGTACCGCCACGACCTGTATTTTGAGTCCGCCGCCATGATTTTGACCCTGATCACCGTGGGCAAGACCTTGGAGGCGTACAGCAAGGGCAAGACCACCGACGCGCTGAAGGGGCTGATGGATCTTACCCCCCGGACCGCCTGTGTGCTGCGCGACGGCAAGCAGGTGACGCTGCCTGTGGCCAAGGTGGCCGTGGGCGACCTGTTTCTGGTGCGCCCGGGCGAGTCCATCCCCGTGGACGGTACCGTGACCGAGGGTGTTTCCAGCGTGAACGAGGCCGCGCTGACGGGCGAAAGCATGCCGGTGGATAAGTTCCCCGGCAGCACCGTAAGCGCCGCGACCATCAATCGGAACGGCGCACTGACCTGCCGCGCCGACCGCGTGGGGCAGGACACCACGCTTTCGCAGGTCATTCGGCTGGTGCGCGACGCGGCCGCCACCAAGGCACCGCTTGCCAAAACCGCCGATACCGTCAGCGGCATTTTTGTGCCCGTGGTCATGGGCATTGCCGCAGTAACGTTTGTGATCTGGCTGCTGTTGGGGCAGACCTTTACCTTTGCGCTGGCGCGCGGCATCAGCGTGCTGGTCATCAGCTGCCCCTGTGCGCTGGGGCTGGCAACGCCCGTCGCCATCATGGTGGGCAGCGGCGTGGGTGCCAAAAACGGGCTGCTGTTCAAAACCGCCGCCGGGCTGGAAACCACCGGCTACACCGACACCGTGCTGCTGGACAAGACCGGCACCATCACCACAGGTGAGCCGACCGTGGTGGAGATCGTGGGCACCCGCAAGGTGCCGGAAAAGTTTTTGCTGAGCATGGCCGCCGGGCTGGAGCTGCGCAGCGAACACCCGCTGGCCCGCGCCATTTTGCAGCGCGCCGAGGCCGACAAACTCAGCTATGCGACCGTCACCCAGTTTGAGGCCACCCCCGGCAAGGGCTTGCAGGGCAAGGTGGCGGGCAAGGTGCTGGCGGGCGGCAACGCGGAGTTTATCTCGGAATTTTGCCCGCTGCCCCGCGATTTGACCGACGCCGCCGACCGCATGAGCCAACAGGGCATCACGCCGCTGTTCTTCTCTTTGGCGGGCAGCCCGGCCGGTGTCATCGGCGTGTCGGACGTGGTCAAAAAGACCTCGCACGGGGCCATTGACCAGATGAGGGCGCTGGGGCTGAACGTGGTGCTGCTGACCGGCGACAACCCGCAGACCGCCGCGCACATCGGCGCGATGGTCGGCCTGGACGAAAGCCACATTGTGGCGGGTGTGCTGCCCGCCGGCAAGGAGGCCGAGGTGCGCCGCCAGCAGGCAAACGGACGCGTGGCGATGGTGGGCGACGGCATCAACGACGCCCCCGCGCTGACCCGCGCCGACACCGGCATTGCCATCGGTGCAGGGGCGGACGTGGCACTGGACGCCGCCGACGTGGTGCTGGTGCGCAGCGACTTGGCGGACGTGCCCGCCGCCGTGCGCCTGAGCCGCGCCGTGGTGCGCAACATCCACCAAAACCTGTTCTGGGCGTTCTTCTACAACGCCGTCTGCATCCCGCTGGCGGCAGGCGTGCTTTCGCCGCTGGGCATCTTGCTGAACCCGATGATCGCCTCGGCGGCAATGAGCCTGTCGAGCGTCTGCGTTGTGACCAACGCACTGCGGCTGAACGCCTTTGACCCGCGCAACGCCGCGCACGATGCGCCGCCCCGCCGCAGACCCGCTGCGCCGCAACCTGCACCCTGCACCGAAAAATGTAACCTAACTACGGAGGAAACTGCGATGAAAAAGACCCTGCATATCGAAGGAATGATGTGCTCCCACTGCGAAGCAACTGTGAAAAAGGCGTTGGAGGCGCTGGACAACGTGCAGAGCGCCGAGGTCAGCCACGAGACCGGCACCGCCGTTGTGACGCTGACCGCCGACGTACCCGACGCCGCGCTGACCGACGCCGTACAGGCCAAGGACTACACGGTGACGGGGATCGACGCATGACCGCCCGCCGCCGCTGGCGGTTTTACGGCAGCGTGCAGGGGGTGGGGTTCCGCTACTACGCCCGCGCCGCCGCGCTGCACCTGGGGCTGACCGGCTGGGTGGCCAACAACTGGGACGGCAGCGTGACGCTGGAAGCCCAGGGACGCCCCGCCGATCTGGACGCGCTGGTGCCGTTGATTGAGCAGAGCAACCGCTGGGCGCAGATCGACCGCACCGAAACCACCGATTTGCCGACATTGGACCGCGAATACGGATTTGACGTAAAAAGCGGCGAGTAAACGTAGATTTTACAGGATGTGTCCGCGCAAGCGGACACATTTTTTGTTTTATTGCCCCGTAGGGCGGGGTGACCCCACCCCGCCGGGGAATTTGGCGGTTGGCGCAAATTTGCCTGTCAGGTTGTAGGGGCGAGCATTGCTCGCCCGTGCGGTTTACCCGTTAGGTTGTATTACCGGGATGATTGCACGGGCGGTCAATGACCGCCCCTACAGAGTACCCATAATGTTGTTATTATCGCAAAACCGCGGGCGGGGCATGCCCCGCCCCTACCGCGCAAAAGCCTTCTCCCCTTTTTTTGCGCGGACACTTGCGGGTACGGCAGTTTGCGTCTATAATAGTAGTATATCAACTTTTTTAGGGGGTCACGTTTTGGCCGGGATTTTGTATCTGGTGGCAACACCCATCGGCAATCTGGACGATATGCCGCCCCGCGTGGCGGCGACCTTCGGCGCGGCGGATTTTGTCGCGGCCGAAGATACCCGCGTTACGTTGCGGCTTTTGAACCATCTGGGCTTAAAAAAGCCGATGGTCAGCTATTACGAACACGCCCTGCACCACGGCGAGGCGATCTTGCAGCGCATTGAGGCGGGCGAAAACTGCGCCCTGTGCAGCGATGCCGGTATGCCCTGCATCAGCGACCCCGGCGAGCAGATCGTGCGCGAGGCCCATGAACGGGGCATACGGGTCGTGCCTGTGCCGGGGGCATCCGCCTGCGTGACGGCGCTGGCCGCCAGTGGGCAGCCCACCGCCCACTTTGTGTTTGAGGGCTTTTTGCCCGTGCCCAAAAAGGAGCGCCGCGCACGGCTCGCCTTTTTGCAAAACGAGACCCGCACACTGATTTTTTACGAAGCACCGCACAAACTGCGCACCACGCTGGACGATCTGGCCGCCACCTTTGGGGGCGGGCGCTCGGTCAGTTTGTGCCGCGAGCTGACCAAGCTGCACGAGGAGATCGTGAAAACCACGCTGGCCGAGGCCGTTGCCTACTACCAGCAAAACGACCCGCGCGGCGAGTATGTATTGGTGCTGGCGGGCGCTGACCCCGCCGACACCGAACAGGACGCCGCCCCCACGTTGGAGGAGGTCGTTGCCGCCGCCCGCGCTTTGCAGGCAGGCGGTATGCCCCCCGCCGCAGCCGCCAAACAGGCCGCAAACGGGACGGGGTTCAGCAAGGGCGAAGTGTACAAGGCAATGCTGAAATAAGATAAAAGATAAGAGATTCGGTGTTTCGCCCACGGCGAAACATCCAAACAGACTGCTGCTTTTTTACTGTGCCGCCGCGGGCGGCACACCAAAATTTTTATCTTTTATCTTTTATCTATTCTCTATAAAAGGAGCTACTATGTCCGAAACTACCAAAATTCTGGTCGTGTCCGATGTACACGGTCGGCTGCGGGATCTGCGCTGGCTTTTGCAAAACGAAACCGCCGATGCTATGTTCTATCTCGGTGACGGGTTGTATGACCTGAACGCCGCGCTGACCCTGCGCAAAGAGCCGGTGCCCTACCCCATCTACCGCGTGGCGGGCAACTGCGACGCCGGCTACACCGACCCTGCCGAGGGCATGGCCCCCTTTGCGGGCGTGCTGTTTTTTTACACCCACGGCCACCACTACGGCGTAAAAATGGGCACCGACCGCCTGGCGGAATCCGCCGGGGAGCGCGGCGCCGATGTGGCGCTGTTCGGGCATACCCACCGCCGCACGCTGGTGCGGGGCGTCGGCACGGCGGCCACCGTGTTCAACCCGGGCAGCCTGCGCGACGGCGGCAGCTACGGCGTTATCACCGTGACCGACGGTGAATGTCAATTTGGCTGGAAGAGGGTGCCGGAATTTTGAACAACAACCTGATTTACCTGCCCGAAGTCGGCAGCACCAACGCCTGGGCAAAAGAAAACCTTGACCGCTTTGCCGATACGGGCGCGGTGTACTCTACCCACCAGACCGCCGGGCGCGGCCGCTTGGGCCGCACTTGGACCGACGCGCCCGGGCAGGGGCTGTATTATTCGGTGGTCATCAAAACGCCGCTGGCACAGCCCGCCACGCTGCCGCTGTACGCAAGCCTTGCGGCGGCAAGCGCCTTAAAACAGCGCTACAACGTGGATTGTCAAATCAAATGGCCCAACGACCTTTTGCTGAACGGCAAAAAGATCGTGGGCATTTTGTGCGAAATTGCGCCCGACGGACACAGCATTGTGTGCGGCATCGGCTTCAACTTAGCGCAGCCGCAAAGCTATTTTACCGCGCAAAACCTGCCCCACGGCACCAGCCTGACCCTGCAGGGCGTGGCGGTCGACCCCGACAACGACCCCGCGTGGCTGGCGGCCTACCTGACCGAGGTGGGCTTCGGCACCGCCATGGCGGACTACGCCGCGCACGGGTTTACCGCCTGCCGCGATGCCTACAAAGCCGTTTGCGTCAATCTGCAGCGCGCCGTGACCTACGACGGCGGGCAGGGCATCGCCCGCGACGTGGACGAGGACGGGCGTTTGGTCGTACACGACGAAACCGGCGACGTAAAGGTGTTTACCGGCGAGGTCAGTGTGAGAGGGATTTACGGGAAAGTTTGACGGTACACCGTTAAATGGCGGTACGCAAATAAGAAAGATTAAAAATAGAAAATTGCAAACTTTCGGTAGGTTTGTAGGGAACGGTCTTGACCGTTCCGTGCAGTTTAACCGTTAGCACGATATAGCGTGAGAACGCGCGCCATTCGGCGCGATTTTATGCGCTGCGCGCAGCCAGCGGTGCGGATGGGT
>USNZ01000023.1 GCA_900556255.1 uncultured Oscillospiraceae bacterium | reverse complement strand
GGCAGGAGGTGCTTCGTTGGCGCCCAGACGGTGGTCGTTGCCGGGGGTTGCCACGCTGGTGCGCAGCAGGTCGGCGTACTCGTCCACGGCCTTGATGACGGCGGTCAGGAACACCATAAACTGCAGGTTTTCCATAGGGGTGTCGCCGGGATCCAGCAGGTTCTCGCTGGAGGTGCCGAGCGACCAGTTGTTGTGCTTGCCGCTGCCGTTGACACCCTCAAAGGGCTTTTCGTGCAGCAGGCAAACCAGACCGTGCTTGTCGGCGATCTTCTTCATCATCTCCATCGTCAGCAGGTTGTGGTCGATGGCGACGTTGGTGGTGTCGTAGATGGGGGCCAGCTCGTGCTGGCAGGGCGCGACTTCGTTGTGCTTGGTCTTGGCGGGGATGCCCAGCTTCCACAGCTCCTCGTCCAGCTCCTTCATAAAGTTGGAGACAATGGGGCGGAGGGTGCCGAAGTAGTGCTCCTCCAGCTCCTGACCCTTGGACGGGGCAGAGCCGAACAGCGTGCGGCCGGTCAGAACCAGATCCAGGCGCTTTTCGTAGTCCTCTTTTTTGATGAGGAAGTATTCCTGCTCGGGGCCGACGGTGGTGACTACGCGCTCAACGTCCTTGCCGAACAGATGCAGCACCTTGCATGCCTGGTCGGAGATTGCCTGCATCGAGCGCAGCAGCGGCGTCTTTTTGTCCAGCGCCTCGCCGGTGTAGGAGCAGAACGCCGTGGGGATGCACAGCGTATCGTCCTTGACGAAGGCATAGCTGGTGGGGTCCCAGGCAGTGTAGCCGCGGGCCTCGGCGGTGGCGCGCAGGCCGCCCGACGGGAAAGACGATGCGTCCGGCTCGCCTTTGATCAGCTCTTTGCCGGAAAATTCCATGATGGCGGTGCCGTCCGGCTGGGGGCTGACAAAGCCGTCATGCTTTTCGCTGGTGATGCCGGTCAGGGGCTGGAACCAGTGGGTATAGTGGGTGGCACCCTGCTCGATCGCCCAGCGCTTCATAACGCTGGCCACGACGTTGGCGACTTCCAGGTCCAGGGGCTGGCCCTTTTCGATGGTGGCCTTCAGGCTCTTGTAGGTCGAGCTGGGCAAACGCTCGCGCATTTCGTGCTCGTTAAAAACCTTGCTGCCGTAGAGTTCCATAACAGTTGCTGCCATACTTCATACTCCTTCACTGCTCTATTCTGGGGGGCTTAGTGAAAAAGGGCGCTGCGAAAACACATTCGCAGCGCCCTTGCTGTTATGATTCTATTATACGGGCAACGCAGGCAAAATGCAACTGGCGAAACGCTAAATTATCGCCGGATTTTGCTGTAAAAATTAGGAGAATTGTATGGTGCGCGGCGGGGGAGTGTGGTATACTGATATAAATAAAAGATAATAAATAATAAATAATAAATTCGGAGTTTCGCCCGCGGCGAAACATTCAGACTGTCGATAAACCTTATTTGACCTTATGCACCCTTTGCGACCTTTCAGTTGGTTTGTAGGGAACGGTCTCGACCGTTCCGTGCTGCCTTACCAAAAGCACGACATGACGGGAAAACCACGCGCCATACGGCGCGATTTTATGCGCTGCGCGCGGCCAGATGTGCGGATGGGTCAAGACCCATCCCTACAAATATCCCGGAAACGGACTTTATCTACAAGCTGGGAGTTTCGCCCGCGGCGAAACATTTTGCATGAACTGCGCATCCCCTTTTCGGTTTGCGACCAAGGGGAGCAAACCCCACCATATTTATTATTTATTATTTCTTCTTTATTATTTGAAAATCCGCCCTCCTGCGGGGCGGGCGAACAGGAGATCATTCTATGGAAATCGAGCGCAAATGGTTCGTCAAAGGCTGGCCCGAAAGCCTGCCCCAAACCTCATTGTATCAGATGGATCAGGGCTATATCAGTGTGCGCCCCACCGTGCGTATCCGGCGCGAGGCCCTGCAGGGCGGAAAGACCGCGCTGGTGCTCTGCTTTAAGGGCAGCGGTACGCTCAGCCGTGAGGAGATCGAAACCGAGATCGACGCCGAGCTGTTCGCCAAGTTGGAACACCTCATCGGCAAGCCGCTGATCCGCAAGGAACGCCGCGGCTACGCCCTGCCCGGCGGGCTGACCTTGGAGGTCAACTGCGTGGACCCCGACGCACCCACCGGCTTTTGGTACGCCGAGGTGGAATTTGAAACCGAAGCCCAAGCGCTGGCATGGAAGCCTGCCGATGCGGGGCTGGCCGCCTACCTTTGCGATGAGTGTACAGGCCGCCCGGGCGCCAGCATGGGAGAATATTGGCTGCAAACCAGAGGAGAAAGTGTTTGACAGAGTTCGGATTGGATGTGCCCGCCTGTGCGGGCGCATTAAACACAAGGGCGGGGTGATTTCACCCCGCCGCAAAACAGGCGCTTATTCCTGCGCAGCCGTTTCGCCGCGCTTTTTTGACGGCAGCTGGCTGGCAACGATGGCGGCAAACATCAACGCGCAGCCGGTCAGCTCGGTGGGGGTCAGCGTCTGGTGCAAAATCAGCCAGCCGGCCAGTGCGCTGAACACGCTTTCCAGGCACATGGCAAGGCTTGCAATGGTGGGGTCCAGATCCTTCTGCCCCTCGATCTGCAGGGTGTAGGCCACGCCGCTGGACATGATGCCGCAATATAAAATCGACACGGCGGCGTCGCGGAACTGCTGCACGGTGGGCTGCTCAAACAAAAACATCCCCACGGTGGACAACACCGATACCACAAAAAACTGGGCAAAACTCAACTGTATGCCGTCCAGTTTCGGGCTGAAATGGTTCACCAGCAAAATCTGCCCCGTGAACAGCAGCGCCCCCAAAAGCAGCAGCCACTCGCTGCCCGAAAGGCTCAGGGTGTCGTGCCCGGCCAGGCAAAGCAGATACAGCCCCGCCACGCTGGCCGCCACACAGCAGCACAGCTTGGCATCGGGTCGTCTGCCCACAAAAATGCCGCACACCGGCACCAGCACAACATACAGTGCCGTCAAAAAGCCGGCCTTGGCCGTGGTCGTGCCGGGGATACCCATCTGCTGCACGACCGACGCCGCAAACAGCGCCGTGCCGCAGCACAGCCCGCCGACCGCCAGCGTTTTGCGCTGCAAAAAGAAGGGTACACGCACCCCCTTGCGGCGCTGGTTGGCACGGCGCGCGCCCATAAGCCCCAGCAAAAATACGCAGGCCAGCCAGCTGCGGCCCGCCAAAAAGGTGTAAGCACCCATGTACCCGCCGCCCACGCTTTGGGCCACAAACGCCGTGCCCCAAATAAACGAGCAGCCCATCAATAACAGGGTGTTGCGCAGTTGTTTTGTGTTCATAAGTATTTCCTCTCTAAAAAACGCCCGCGCCAAACAAGCGCGGGCGTCATTGCCTTTTTACTTGGATTCTTCCAGGCTTTCCAGCTCGGCACTGCCTAAGCCGGAAACCGTCAGCCCGCCGGTGACATACACCGAGGAGGCGTCGTAGCTTAATGTGACCTTGTACTGCTTGCCGGGCGTCAGGCCGGAAACCGTCACGCTGCGGCAGTCGCCGTCGGCGCGGAAATAGGTCGTGGACTCCGGCACATAGGCGACCTTGGCGTGGTCATCGGTCAGCTGCCATACGGCCAGCTTGTAGTACATGTAGGTTTCCTTGGTGGCCTCGGTCGTGGCGTAGGAGGTCAGCGTAACGCTGTCGGACCCGGCCACAAAAAAGTCGGTATTGCCCATCTGCACACCGTTAAAGGAGGCATACATCGTGCTGCCCTCGGCATAGCTGACAAAGCGCGCGGCCGAGGTGTCCATCCCGGCGGGGAACACCACCTCGCCGCCGTCCTCGGCAAAGACGCGGGTATCGGTGTCGTCGTCGGCATCCTCGCTGACAAGGCCCAGCATGGTGCAGACCTTGAGGATAATGGGTTTGAGCGTTTCTTTGGGGGAGCAGGCGGTCAGCGTAAGGCACAGGCAAAGTGCCGCAGCCGCCGCAACAAGAGGCTTGCGTTTCATTATAAAAACCCTCCACAGGTATAAAAGCAAAAAGCGTACAGTACATTATACCGCAACGCGGCGCAAAATGCAAACGTCAGAATTGTAAAAACTGCGTCCGGATCTGCCCCTTTACACCGTCACATCGCCCACCAGCATCTGCCCGGCGGGGTCAATGGCAAACACCGTGCATTTGCGGGGCGGCTCCTGCTTGGGGATGCACAGCCCGCCCTGCTGCGGCTCGGTAAAGTGGAAGGTGCGGTGCGCGGTGGAGGCGTGCACGGTGCCGTCGGCCTCGGTCCAGGCCAGCAGCCCGCCGTGGGCGCAGAAATCGTCCCCCAGGGGGTGTTCCTCCCCGTTGACATACAGGCGATAGAGTTCAGGGAAATCGGTCCCGACGGGGCGGACCCAGGCGCCTGTGCGGGTGTGCGGCGCACGGTGCGCACCGTTCGGCTGCGGGCGCATCAGCAGGGCGACGTTGTCCCACGCCACCATAAAGCTGTCCAGCGGCATGGCGGTCTCGGTGTCAAAGTCGTTTTCGGCGGCACAGGGGTCGCACAGCAGCACCTGCGGGGTACTGTTTACGGCGGTAAAGCCGCGCACGGCGGCAAAGCGGCGCTCCGGCAGGCCGGCGGCTATCTCGGCAGGGGTGGATTGCAGCGCTACCACCGCGCCGAAACCGTGGCGGGCCTCGTCGCGCAGCAGCGCCAGATTGCCGTAGCACACCCAGGTCGGGAAGCCCCACGCCGCGGCGGCGGCAGCGGCAAAGCAGAGATTGTGCGCATCGGTGTCGTCGGTGCGCCAGTCCCGCACGATCTGCGCCAGTTCCTCCGGCAAAAGGTCGGCGCCCCAGCGGTTGGTCAGGGCGGTCAGGCTGCAGGCTATGTCCATCCACGGGCGCAGCGCAGGGGCGCGGCGGGCGGCGGCGTAGGGCAAAAGATGCAGCCGCGTATTGATGGGGCGGCCGCCGGCGGGGATGCCGTCCTGTGTGTGCACACTGGCGCAAAGCAGGCTGACGGCGGGGGTCAGGCGGTCGGATTTTGTGTACAGGTAGATGCGGATCTGCGCCTGTTGGCCGGTCTTGCTGTCCAGCAGCAGCACGTCGGGGCGACGCTGCAGGCAGCCCTTGTCCTGCGGGGCGGGGGATTCGCGGCGCAGAAAACGGCTCCATTTGCCAAAGCTGACCCAGGTCGTCCAGTTGCCGTCCACCATCACGCGGGCCTGCACCTCGACTGCGGTCTGGTCGGGGGCGTCGGCGTTCCAGCTTACGCGCAGCGCGTCAAAGGCGGGCATCGGCAGGGGGGCGCTGGTGTAGCAGCCGTAGGGCACATAGCTGCCCTGCACCAGATCCAGCACGATGCGCCCGTCCGAGATCGTGACATTGTCCAGCTCGCCGCGCATAAAAACGTCGGTGTCACGCAAAATTACGGTATTTCTATCCATGATGCAGCCCCTTTACAAGTCGTGGTTCTCCGCTTCGCGGGCGGCCAGGCGCTCGTTGATTTCGGCATCGCGGCGCGCCTTCAGCGTCTCCTCCAGGCGGAACACCTTGTCCAGGCCGGGGTAGATGATCATCAGCGCGGGGACGACCGGCAGCCAGAACCCAAAAGCGAGGATAACGATAATGCTGGCGGGCAGCGTCAGCAGCATGACCACCCAGTACACGGCGGTGATGGCCGCCGCAGCCAGTGTGCGCGGCAAAAAGCCGAAGAACATCAGCGCGGCGTTTTTGACAAGCTCGGTCAGCGGCAGGTCCACCAGCGGGATCTGCGCAAACAGCCAGACAAAAAAGCCCACGCAGACAAACATACCCACAACGGCCGCCGCCCACATCAGTGTGGACGGGTTGCCCTCGTTTACCATATGGAACAAAACAGCCGTCCAGCCGCCCAAAAACAGCCCCAGCAGGGCACCGGGCACAAGGCTTTGCCGCCAGTTCTGCCGCCAGGCGCGCTTGTAGGTGTGCCACCAGTAGCACGGCTCGTCGCGCAGGGCGCGCAGGGTCGTGTCGGCCATGCCCACCAAAAACGGCCCGCCCAGCATACCGCCCAGCACACCGCCCAGGGCGCACAGCAGCGGGGCGTGGGCCATCAGGCCGAACAGCACGGCCGCCAGCCCCGGCACAAAGGCCGCGCAGCACAAAAAGCTGGATCGATACAAGGCCCACAGATCACGCCCCAGCAGTTCAAAAAAACGGGCGATGCCGACTTTGCGGCCCGAGGATTCGTTCATAAAAAGCTCCTTGTTTTTTGCTTTATTTTGACTTGTATGCAGGCATACAGTATAATGATAATGATACAGTATAATCATACCGTTCCGCTGCCCTGTTTGCAAGGTTTTGTTAAAATAAGTTTACAAATATTCCCGCAAAAATATGGTACAATAAGGCAGTTGCTTTAGGAAAAGGAGATCTTGCCATGGCATGGGTCACAAAAGACAGCGTAGAAACCTACTCTGCGCCCGAACCGCCCAAGGAATACACCAAAAAAGAAAAGGCTGCCAACTGGTGGCATTACAACGGCAAGCTGGTGGCCGTTGTGATCGTGGCCATGGCGTTGATTGCGGTGTTTGTTAAGGATACCGTGCTGCAGACCCGCCCCGATATCAAGATCGGCTATGTCGGCACCACAGAGCTGCCGCAGGACACCATCACCGCTTTGCAGGACGCGCTGACCCCCTTTTGCAGCGACCGGAACGGCGACGGCAAGGTCGTGGTGCAGATCAGCCAGTACACGGTGGACTTTGTCGGGGAGGAAAGCAACGCCGACGCCTACTACCAGATGGCGGGCGTCACCCAGCTGAGCGCCGAGGTAAGTGACGGTGATACGTTTATTTATATCTTGCAGGACCCGGCGGGCTTTGAAAAGAACACCGGCGTACTGCGGTATCTGGACGGCACCCTGCCCGATGACGCCGAACCCCTGCCCGATGACGCCTGGCAGCAGATGGTCTACCGCTGGGGCGACTGCCCCGTGCTGGCAGGGCTGGAGCTGGGGCAGTACGACGGCTACACCCTGATGGACGACCTGACAGGCGACAACCAGGACGTGCTGGCGAACCTGTACATCGGTGCGCGCGGCGTCTGGGGTGACAAGAATGCTGACAAGTTTGCCGCCGGGGAGGCCCTGTGGCAGCAGCTGACCGCCGGCGCCGCCGCAGAGTGACCGCCATGAAGATGCCCGAATGGCTGCGGCGGGCACTGCGCCGCCGCCCGCGCCCTGCCGACCCCCGCAAGGGGCTGCAGAACCCCTACCACCGCTGCTTTACGCAGGACCGCACCTTTGAGGAGCTGGCCCGCGCCGCGCGGGAAAAACAAAAGAACCCCCCGAAGGAGCCGTGAGCTTATGCCGAAAATTATCGAAGTGACGGAAATTTCCGCCCCCGAACTGGACGTCTACGCCCGCCTGACCGAAAACGCCCTGCGCAGCCGCGCCGAGCCGGAAAAGGGCATTTTTATTGCCGAAAGCCCCAAGGTCATCGGCACGGCGCTGGACGCGGGCTGCGAGCCGCTTTCCTTTTTGATGGAGCGCCCGCACATTGCGGGGTCGGCCGCCGCCGTGCTGGCGCGCTGCCCCGACACGGCGGTGTACACCGCCGACCGTGCGGTGCTGCAAAAGCTGACAGGCTACACGCTGACCCGCGGTGTGCTGTGCGCCATGCGCCGCCCTGCCCCGCGCACGGTGGCCGAGGTCTGCCAAAATGCCCGCCGCATCGCCGTGCTGGAAAACATTGTGGATTCCACCAACCTCGGCGCGATCTTCCGCAGCGCGGCAGCGCTGGGCATGGACGGTGTACTGCTTTCGCCCGGCTGCTGCGACCCGCTGTACCGCCGCGCCGTGCGTGTCAGCATGGGCACGGTGTTTCAGATCCCCTGGGCGCGGCTGGACTGCTGGCCCGCCGGGGGTGTGGACGCGCTGCACGCCCTGGGCTTTAAGACCGCCGCCATGGCGCTGGACGACTGCGCCGTCAGCGTGCGCGACCCCGCCCTGCAGCGCGAGGAAAAGCTGGCGGTGGTGCTGGGCACCGAGGGCGACGGCCTGGCCAAAACGACGATTGCCCGGTGCGATTATACGGTCATGATCCCCATGCGCCATGGCGTGGATTCCCTCAATGTGGCCGCCGCGGGGGCCGTGGTGTTTTACCAGCTCTGCGAGTGAGCGCTGTCGTTTTGCTGCAAAAATATGACAAAATTTTTACACCCCGCTTACCGAAAGGCAGGCGGGGCGTGTTGTTTTTGCGCGGATAAAATGGTACAATATTTTTATATCCGTCTAATCTCAAAATGTAAGAGGGAGGCTCAACGTATGGGCTTGTTAAAAAAATTCACCAAGCAGGAGCTTAGCTGGATGATGTACGACTGGGCGAACAGTGCGCACTCGGTCATTGTCGTCACCATTCTGCCGATCTTCTTCAACTCTGTGGCCGAGTGCACGGCCGACAGCGTTTCCAGCATGACGATCTGGGGTTACGCCACCAGCATTGCCATGGCCATTGTTGCCTTGTCCGCGCCGTTTTTGGGCGTGTTCGGGGATATCCGCGGTATGCGCAAAAAGCTGTTCGCGGCGTTTTTGCTGCTGGGCATTGTGTCGGTCGCCGGGCTGGCGTTCACCCCGCTGATGGACTTTACCTCCTCGCCCGCGGCGGCGTCCAAGGTCACGATGCTGGTGCTGGTGCTGTACATTTTAAGTACCATCGGCTTTGACGCCAGCTGCATCTACTATGATGCCTTTTTGACCGACGTCACCACCGAGGACCGCATGGACTCGGTTTCCACGCTGGGCTACGGGCTGGGCTATATCGGCGGCTCGACGATCCCGCTGCTGATCTTCCTGATCATGAACGCCGTGGGTGTGCCGATGCTGACCTGCCTTGCCTTTATCTTCGGCTTTACCGCCGTGTGGTGGCTGGTGTTCAGCCTGCCGCTGCTGAAAAACTGCAAGCAGACCACCGGCAAGCCCTACGAAAAGGGCGATGTGGGGCGCAGCATCAAAAACGTGTTCACGACCATGAAGGAGATCGCCGCCGACAAACCGATGCTTGTGTACATTGTAGCGTACTTTTTCTACATTGACGGCGTACATACCATCATCAGCATGTCCACAAGCTACGGCACCAACCTGGGGCTGGATTCCGCCGGTATGCTGCTGGCGCTGCTGCTGGTGCAGGTGCTGGGGCTGCCCTTCTGCCTGCTGTACATGAAGCTGGCGGCAAAATTCGGCGCCCGCGTTATGGTGGGCGTGGGCATCGGCGTGTACTCGTTCATCTGCATTTTTGCGTTCTTCATGAACAGCCTGTGGCAGTTCTGGGTGCTGGCGGTGCTGTGCGCCACCAGCCAGGGCGGCATCCAGGCGCTGAGCCGTTCGATGTTCGGCAAGCTCATTCCCGACAAGGACCGCAGCGGCGAGTTCTTCGGCTTTTTTGATATCTTCGGCAAGTTTTCCTCCATTCTCGGCCCCACGCTGGTGGGCAGCGTAAGCGCGCTGGCAGCCTCCCGGATGCTGGCGGCACAGGGCTTGACCGCCGCCACTGCCACCGCCGAGCAGGTGGATGCCGTCAACCGCGCCGCTGGCCCCTACGGCATTTTGTCGGTGATTTTGATTATCCTGGCGGGCGCGGCGCTGTATTTCCTTGTGCTGCCCAAGACCCTGCAGGACGACAGCCGCAAAATCTGACGCCAGAGTACGAAAAAGGAGAAAATCAAAATGAAAGAGTACCAGCAGTTGATTGGAAAAATTATCGTGGCAGCGGCGATTATAGTTGCCGCAATCATTATCGCACAGGCAATCAACGGGGCAGGAGAAAGCATTTGCAGCGGCTTGCTTCAATTAGGGGATATGCTTCGGTAAAACGACCGACAGGACAGCGACCTGTCGGTACACAGAATGATACAGTATTATGGCAACACCGTACAATTCCCGCCTTACGGCTTAAGCACCGCTTCGGCGGCTGCGGCACGGCATCTG
>USNZ01000022.1 GCA_900556255.1 uncultured Oscillospiraceae bacterium | reverse complement strand
AAGAAGCTGGCTGAGGTCGGCGCTAAGGTCGAGCTGAAGTAATTTAGCTTACCAAATAGCTTTCAACACCGTGTGGTTTAACACCGCACGGTGTTTTTTTATTTTAGCGATGTGCACAATTCAACGGCCTAAAATTTGTACATAAATCTGCTTTTGTATCTGGAATAATCCTGCCGTCCCTCGTATAATAAAAGTATTACAGTAGGGGATTGAACCCACGAGGGAGGCATCTTTCTTTGGAAAACCAAAAGCCGAAAGGCAATGCCATGGAAAAACTCGCAACGTTTATTGTCGATAAACGAAACCTGTTTTTCCTGTTGTACATATTTGCCTTGATTTTCAGCGCTGTTGCGACCGGCTGGGTCAAGGTGGAAAACGACATCACCACCTACCTGCCCGACAGCACCGAGACCCGTCAGGGCCTGACCGTGATGAACGACAACTTCATCACCTACGGCTCGGCGCGCGTCATGGTGTCCAACGTGACCTACGATACGGCGCTGGATCTGCAGGAGGTCATCGAGGACATTGACGGCGTGGACACCGTGGAATTTGACGCCACCAAGGATCACTTTTCCGATGCGTCGGCCCTTTATACCGTCAGCTTTGACGCCGAGGAGGACGATGAGCGCGCCAAGACCGCCATGCAGGATATTCGCGATGCCTTAGCCGACTACGATACCTACGTTGACACGCAGGTGGGCGTGGACACCTCTGCCGACCTGCAGGCAGAGATGAGCGTTATCATCGTCATTGCCGCCATCATCATCGTGGTCGTGCTGACACTGACCTCGCGCTCGTATGCTGAGGTGCCTGTGCTTATCATGACCTTCGGCACGGCTGCCCTTTTGAATATGGGCACGAACTTTTTGTGCGGCACCATCAGCTTTATCTCCAACTCGGTCACCGTCATTCTGCAGCTGGCACTGGCCATTGACTATGCCATTATTCTGTGCCACCGCTTCAGTGACGAGCACGAGACACTGGACACCCGCGAGGCTTGCATCGCCGCCCTGTCCAAGGCTATCCCGGAGATATCCTCCTCCTCGCTGACGACCATCAGCGGTCTGGCCGCGCTGGGCTTTATGCACTTCGGCATCGGCCGCGATTTGGCCGTGGTGCTGATCAAGGCCATCATGTTCAGTATGCTGGCCGTGTTCACCCTGATGCCCGGCTTACTGGTTCTGTTCAGCCGTTTGATCGACAAGACCCGCCACAAAAACCTGATCCCCAAAATCACAGCCGTCGGCAAATTTGACGTAAAAACGCGGTATGTCATTCCGCCTATCTTTGCGGTCATCGTCATTGCCGCCGCCGTCTTTGCCAACAAATGCCCCTATTGCTACACCTTCACCGATTTGGTGACCGCCAAACAGAGTGAGAGCCAGATCGCCTACCAGAAAATCAAGGGCGAGTTCGGCACCTCCAACATGGTAGCCGTCATTGTGCCCTCCGGCAACTATGAGAACGAGGGCAAAATTTTGCAGGAGCTGGAAAACTGCCCCGAAGTCAAGTCCACCATGGGCCTGGCCAACATTGAGGCCATGGACGGCTACATGCTGACCGACGCCGTGACCCCTCGCCAACTGGCGGAGATGGCAGGCCTGGACTATGAGGTCGCCAAGGCGCTGTACGGGGCTTACGCCGTCAACCACGACCAGTACGGCGAGTTCATCAACGGTCTGGGCAACTACAAAGTGCCTATCTACGATATGTTCAAGTTCCTGGAACAGGAAATGCACGACGGCAACGTGACCCTTAGCGGCGATGTGCAGGACACGCTGGACGACCTGTTTGCCCAGTTGGACAAGGCGCAGGTACAGCTGCAGGCCGAAAAGTACAGCCGTATGGTCGCCTACCTGAGCGTTCCCGAGGAAAGCGACGAGACCTTTGCCTTCCTGGACAAAATGCACGATATCGTGGCGAAATATTACCCTGAGGACGCCTATATTGTGGGCAACACCACCAGCGCCATGGATTTGTCCAGCTCCTTTGGCGAGGACAACCTGCTCATCAGTGTGCTGAGCGCCCTGTTCGTCATTCTGGTTCTGCTGTTCACCTTCAAGTCCGCCGGTCTGCCCGTGCTGCTGATTTTTGTCATTCAGGGCAGTATCTGGATCAACTTCTCTGTGCCGTATCTGCAGGACTCTCCGCTGTACTTCCTGGGCTATCTGATCGTCAACTCCATTCAGATGGGCGCCAACATCGACTACGCCATCGTTATTTCCAGCCACTACACCGACCTGAAAAAGGTCATGCACCATAAGGATGCTATCGTCACCGCGCTGAACGAGTCCTTCCCGACCATCTTCACCTCCGGCTCCATTCTGGCGTCGGCGGGCGTGCTGATCAGCGTACTGACCACCAACCCCGTCATTGCCGCCATCGGTGAATGTCTGGGCCGCGGCACCATTGTTTCCATCATTCTGGTCTTGTTTGTGCTGCCGCAGATCCTGGTTCTGGGCGACGTCATCATCGAGCGCACCAGCTTTGAGATGAAGGGCATTGCCGGGGCGACCCGCAATGTCAGCGGTACGATGCACATCAACGGCCGTGTGCGCGGCTACATCAACGGCGTTGTGGACGCCGACATCAAGGGTGTGCTGCACGGTCAGTTCAATGCGGCCATTTCCACAGGCACCGATGTCGATGTAACGCAGCCCGATATGTACCTGACCGAGGGCAGCGTGACCGAGTCTGAATCCACCGAAACCAACGACACCACCGAAGGAGGCGGCGAACAATGAAAAACGATCTGATGCGCCGCCTGGCGGCGGGCTTTACCGCCCTGGCACTCTCGGTCAGCCTTGCGCTGCCGGTTTTTGCCGATGACACAGAGCCTTTGCCGGAGCAGAAACCCACCGTGCATATCACGACGGTGGACGAGCTTTTGCAGCTTGCCAAGGATTGCAGCCTGGACACGTACAGCACCAATCGCACCGTTCTGCTGGAGGCCGATTTGGATCTGGTAGGGCAGGGCTTTGCCGGGATCCCGATTTTTAACGGCACCTTTGACGGTCAGGGGCATACCATCAGCAACCTGAATCTGGTGCAGGATGGCTCTGTTGTAGGATTCTTCCGCTATCTGGAATCCGATGCCGTTGTGCAGGACCTCAAGCTGGAGGGACGCGCCATGCCGGAAGGCAGCCGCCATACCGTCGGCAGTGTGGTCGGCAGCAATGCCGGCACGGTGAAGAACTGCAGCTTTGTCGGTGTGTCCAGCGGTGCGTCCAAAGTGGGCGGCATCGCAGGTGAAAACCTGGCAGGCGGCACGGTCGAGAGCTGCTCGGTCACAGGCAGTGTGTACGGTGCCCACTTTGTGGGCGGCATCGTGGGCGACAACCACGGCGTTATCGCAAGCTGTGTCAACAAAGCCGGTGTCAACACCAAGGTAGAACAGAACGAAATCGACATTTCCTCCCTGACCATGAAGGATCTTATCGGTACCGAGAATGTCGCTGACATCACCGATATCGGCGGCGTGGCGGGCAGCAGCGCCGGTGTGGTCAAAAACTGCCAGAATCTGGGTACCGTGGGCTACCAGCATATGGGCTACAACGTGGGCGGCATCGTGGGCAGCCAGACCGGCTATGTCACGGCCTGCACCAACTACGGTACTGTCTACGCCCGCAAGGAGGCCGGCGGCATTGTCGGCCAGATGGAGCCGAACAGTATTCTGGAATACGAAAAGGACACGCTGCAAATTTTGGGCGAGCAGCTGGAAGAGCTGCAGACGCTGGTTGACCACGCCTGCGATGACGCCAACGCGGCTGCCAATGATACCAGCGCCAGACTGAACAACCTGCAGAGCAATGTGACCAATGCCCGCGCCGCACTGGAACGCCTGTTGCAGACAACCGCCGACAATGTGACCCTGGGCACGACGGACACTACGGTGGATTTGAGCGAGCTGAAAAACAGCCTGAAGGGTAACTCTGACGCAGAACCGACCCCCGCACCAACGGCAGAGCCTACGCCGCAGGCAACCGATACCACCGACGAGAGTGTTTCGACCTCCACACAAACTACCACCCCGACCGCTGAATCTGTGCCGGAATCTGCCTCGGAATCCACGTCGGAATCCGTGCCGCAATCTGCCTCGGAATCCACGTCGGAATCCACGCAGGAATCCGTGCAGGAATCTGCCGCTGAATCCGATACGGAAGTGCCCGCCGCCGAGCCTGCCGCCGAGAGTGGGGAGGAACGCGTTGCCCACGGCCAACCCGACCCGCAGTCGGATGAGGCCACGCCGAGTGTCGGCGTCGTAGACCCGGATTTTTCCACGCTGGGCGAATTGGGCGGCACTTCCGACTCGGACAGTGAGAATGCCACGCCGAGCCAGGGTATCGTGGATCCCGACTTCTCCACGCTGGGTGACCAGAGCATCTGGAACGATTTGGGCAACGCCCTGCCGGACTCGATGCAGGTCACGGTGCCAACCGTCGAGGTGACCGACCGCGACGCCATCACCGCCGGCAGAAATGATTTAAGCGGCACCCTCAACGCAGTGGCAGACACCATCGCCGCGCTCAACAGCAGCGGCAGCAGCAACTCGCAGACGCTTATCAACGATGTGCGCGCCATCACCAAGCAGATGAACAAAATCGGCAACACGCTGGCCGGGGCAGGGGATAACACCGCCGACCCCGACGATTTGTACAGCGATATTTCCGACACCGACACCGAGCAGGACACCACCGGCAAGGTCTCCTACTGCGTCAACCAAGGCACGGTGGACGCCGACATCAACGCGGGCGGCATTACAGGCGCCATGGCGCGCGAGAACGACCTGGACCCTGAGGACGATTTCCATACGGCGGGCAGCGATTCGATGAACTTTAAGCTGAAATCCCGTGTGGTCATTCGCGGCTGCGCCAACTACGGCGAAATCACCGGCAAAAAGCAGGGCGTGGGCGGCATCGTCGGCAACATGGAAATGGGCTCGGTGCTGTCCAGCTGGAACTACGGCAACGTGACCGCGGCGGACGCCACCTGTGTGGGCGGTATTGCGGGAACCAGCAGTGCTACCATCCGCGAAAGCGGCGCCAAATGCCGTTTGGCCGGTGCCAAGCAGGTGGGCGGCATTGCAGGCAGCGGCTACGATATCGAGACCTGCCGGGCCATGGTCGTCATAGATGAAGGCACCGAGCAGCTCGGCGCAATCGCCGGCACGGTGGACGATCCGCGCTCCGGCAATATCACAGGCAACACCTTTGTGGACGAGGGCGTGGCCGGTTTGGACGGCGTAAGCTATGCCGACATTGCCGCCCCGCTGCCCTTTGATGCGTTCGCCGCCCAGGAAAACCTGCCCGGTGCGTTTAAGAAAATCACCGTGCATTTCACCGCCGAGGGCAACTGCGTGGCGGAGTTCGCACTGGACTACGGCGGCAGCCTGACGCCCGATCAATTCCCCGAGGTTCCGCAGCAGGACGGCAGCTGGGGCACCTGGTCGGACGTGAATTTGACCAACATGACCTTTGATGCCGTGGTTGAAGCAGAATACAGCGATAAGACGAGCGTTCTGCAAAGCGAACAGCAGCGCGACGGCCGTGCCCTGCTGTTGGTGGAGGGCAGCTTTGACTCCAACGATAAGCTGACCCTGCAGCCCTGCGAGGAAAACCCGCAGCCCGGCACACTGGAAAGCTGGCTGCTGCCCGTGCAGGATGATCTGGCGCACACGGTGCGCTATCTGGCCCCGCACGACCCCGACACGCTGCAGCTGTGGCTGAAAACCGCCGACGGCTGGCAGGCATGGGACGCACAGACGGACGGCAGCTACCTGAAATTTACCGCGCCCGCCGATGCACAGGCATTTGCGGTGACAGAAAACCCCGTCAGCACCGGCAAACTGCTGGCGGCGAGTATTGCCGCCGCTGTACTGGTGGTGCTGCTGCTTTTGCGCCGACACCGCAAGCGGAAAAACAAAAAGAAAGCGTAAAGCCCCGCAAAGGCGGAGGCGCGGCACAGGGCTGATTTTACAGCCGCAAAGTGCCATAACCGCCTATCATACCGTGCCCTCCCCGCAAGGGGAGGGCACTTGTTTTGCCTGCCGCTTGCCCGCCCCCACAAAAAACCTTTGCATTTTCCGGCGGCTATGGTATACTTATACTGTATTCGTATACGGCGGCAGCGCCTTTTGCGCCCGCCGCCCATAGAGAGAGGTGTGCATGATGGAAGAATTGCTCCGTATTTTGGAAAGAAACGCCCGTATGCCGATTGAAGATATCGCCGCCATGATGGATAAGACCCCCACCGAGGTCGCCGCCATGATGGATGACGCCGCAGCCAAGGGCTTTATCCGCGGCTTTGAAACGCTGGTGGACTGGGAACGCGCCGGCATCAACCAGGTCGAGGCTGTCATTGAGCTGCGCGTGACCCCCCATAAGGCCCGCGGCTTTGACGATATCGGCATGACCATCGCCCAGTTTGATGAGGTCGATACGGTTCTGCTGATGAGTGGCAGTTACGACCTGCAGGTCATCATCAAGGGCCATAGCTTTCAGGAAATTGCTATCTTTGTGGCCAAGCGCCTGTCCCCGCTGGACGACGTGATCTCCACAGCCACCAGCTTTGTACTGCGCCCCTATAAGCGCAGCGGCCGCCTGTACCTCGAAGAAGAACCCGATGAAAGAGAGTGTACCGTACTGTGATGAACTACGACGAATTGCTTTCACCGGCTGCCAAACAGATGCGTCCGTCGGGCATCCGTAAGTTCTTTGACTTGGCTGCCGATATGCCGCACTGCATCTCACTGGGTGTGGGCGAGCCGGATTTCAAGACCCCGTGGAGCGTCCGTGATGCCGGTATCCGCAGCCTGGAGCAGGGCCGTACCAAGTACACCGCCAACGCAGGGTTAAAAGAACTGCGCGCCGAGGTATGCAACTACCTTGCCCGCCGCTTTGAGCTGAGATATGAACCCCAGAACATATTGGTCACGGTCGGCGGCAGCGAGGCCATCGATCTGGCCATCCGCGCACTGGTCAAGCCGGGGGATGAGGTCATCATTCCCGAACCCTGCTTTGTCTGCTATGAACCGATCACCCAGCTGGTGGGCGGCGTGCCTGTGCACATCGCCACCCGCGCCGAGGATGAGTTCCGCCTGACGGCCGAGCAGCTCAAGGCAGCCATCACCCCGCGCACCAAGCTGCTGATTTTCCCTTACCCCAACAACCCCACAGGTGCTGTGATGAGCACCGCCGACATGGAATCCATCGCAGAGGTGCTGCGCGGCACCAATGTTCTGGTGCTTTCGGACGAGATCTACTCCGAACTGACCTACGGTCTCGACCGCCATGTGTCCTTTGCATCGCTGCCCGGTATGGCAGAGCGCACCATCGTGGTCAACGGTTTCTCCAAATCTTACGCCATGACAGGCTGGCGGCTGGGTTACGCGGCCGGGCCTGTGCCTATCATCAAGGTCATGACCAAGATCCACCAAAGCTGCATCATGTCCGCGCCGACCACCAGCCAGTATGCGGCCATCACGGCGCTGCGCCAGTGCGACGACCAGATCGAGATGATGCGCGACGAGTACAACCGCCGCCGCCGCTATGTGGTGAAATCGCTCAACGATATGGGGCTTACCTGCTTTGAGCCGCGCGGGGCATTTTATGTGTTTCCGTCCATCCAGATCAGCGGCCTGAGCAGCGAGGAATTCTGCGAGCGCCTGTTAAAGGAAAAAGAAGTAGCCATCATACCCGGCTCCGCATTCGGTGCCTGCGGCGACGGCTACGCCCGCATCAGCTATGCGTACAGCGTGGACCACCTGCAAACCGCCATGCGCCGCATCCGCGCCTTTTTGCAGGAAAACGGCTGGCTGAAGGAGTAAACTATGCAAAAACGTTCTGTGACCGTGCTGGCCCCCGCCAAGCTGAATCTCTCGCTGGATGTGGTGGGCACCCTGCCCAACGGCTACCACGATTTGGACATGGTCATGCAGACCATTGACCTGTATGAAAAAATCACGCTGAGGACAAGCTGCGACCTGCGTCTGGCTTTGCCCGGCAGTTTTGTGCCTGCCAACGATAAAAACACTGCCTTTAAGGCCGCCCTTGCCTTTTTTGACTACACGGGGCTGCTGGCCGGTGTGGACATGAACGTTTATAAACGGGTGCCTGTGCGCGCCGGTATGGCGGGCGGCAGTGCCGATGCCGCCGGTGTGCTGGTGGGGCTGAACGAGCTGTACGGTGCCAAGCTGTCCATGAGCGAGCTGTGCGCCATCGGTGCGGGCATCGGGGCCGATGTGCCGTTTGCCCTGCTGGGCGGCACCTGCCGCGTACGCGGTGTGGGCGATTTGATGAAAGCCCTGCCGCCCTGCCCGGACTGCCGCTTTGTGGTGGTCATGCCCAGTGTGGGCGTCTCGACCCCCGAAGCCTTTGCCCGTTATGATACAATGGGCAGCCCCGTGCACCCGGATTGCGAGGCCCAGGAACAGGCGATCCGTAAAAGCGATCTGGCTGCCGTCTGCGCCGCCGCAGGCAACGCCCTGGAGCACTGCTCCGGTGCGGTGGAAACCCCTTCCATCTGCGAAATTCTGCGCGCCAACGGTGCCATTACCGCCCAGATGACCGGCAGCGGTGCCGCCGTGTTCGGCATTTTTGCCGACGATGCGCAGGCGCGGGCCGCTGCCGCCGTGCTGCGCAAGAGCTACAAGCAGGTCTATGTCTGTCGCCCCACTACGGGCGGCCCGCGCGTGACTGCTGTGCGCACCTTGGGTTAAGATACCATCGCCCTGAAATTCTGTATACATCGCCCACCCTTATCCCATACTGTTTGTAGTCAAGGGAGGGTTGGCGATGTTTTTTACTGTACAGCGTAAATTATGGGCAAACCGGATTCTGGCGGTGGCCTTTGTACTTACCGTTTTGGCGGCCCTTGGGCGCGCATTTGCGGCGCAGCAGGTCTGCCGCGATACCGTGCGGCTGCATATTTTGGCCAACAGCGATACCTTGCCCGACCAGCTGCTGAAATTGCAGGTGCGGGACGCCGTTCTGGACGCCCTGCCCGCCGCGCTGACCACAGCCCCCGATGCGCAAGCCGCCACCGACATACTGCAAGCCAATCTGCCGCGGCTGCAAAGCGCCGCGCAAGCCGCCCTGCGCAAAGCCCACAGCGGGCAAACCGTACAGCTGCGGTTGGAACACTGCCATTTTGACGCCAAGGACTACGGCACCTTTGCCCTGCCTGCAGGGCAGTATACCGCCCTGCGCGTCGAGCTGGGCCGGGCAGACGGGCACAACTGGTTCTGCGTGGTGTACCCGGCGCTGTGTGTGGCAGGGGCAACGCCGCACTATGCCACGGGCGCGCAAAACGCCCTGGTATTTGGCCGCTATCAGGTGCGGCTGGCCGCGTGGGACGCCTTACAAAAGGCGCTGCGACGTTAATAAGAAGGAACAGGTACACACTATGCTTACCTTATTGCTTGGCACCTCCGGCAGCGGTAAATCCTACCGTATGCTGGCAGAGCTGCGCGCCCGCGCCGAGCGCGGCGAACACAGCCTGCTGATCGTGCCGGAACAGTTCACCTCCTCCACCGAGGGGCTTTTGTACCGTACACTGGGGGACAGCCTGTCGGCCTATGTGGAAAGCTACTCCTTTACCTCGCTGGCAGAAACGATTTTGCGCCGCTACGGCGGTGCCGCCGTGCAGACGCTGGACGAAGCCGGGCGTGCCCTGCTGGTGCGCCGCGCCGTGGACAGCCTGCTGGACAAGGTGGTGTATTACAGCCGCCAGCGCAAATCCGCCGCCTTCTGCGAGAAGGCAGCCCAGACCATCGGTGAGCTGAAAAGCGCCGGCATCACCCCCGATGCACTGGCCGCCTACGCCGCTGTGCCGGGCATGGATAAAGAGAAAATTGACGAACTGGCGCTGATTTATGGTGCGTATGAATCGCTTTTGGGGCAGAGCGTCATGGATCCCACCGACCGCCAGCAGCTGGCGGCGCAGCGTTTGCAGCCGGACTTTTTTG
>USNZ01000021.1 GCA_900556255.1 uncultured Oscillospiraceae bacterium | reverse complement strand
GAAAAGCTGATCCCGCTGCTCATCAACAACGCCCGGCAGCACAAGAACCTGCCCGTCTACGGTGACGGCATGCAGATCCGTGACTGGCTGTACGTTATGGACCACTGCAAGGCCATTGACATGGTCGCAGCCGGCGGCAAGGACGGCGAGGTTTACAATGTCGGCGGCCACAACGAGCGTCCCAACATTTTCATCGTCAAAACGGTCATTGCCCAGCTGCATGACCGCCTGAAGGACGAGGGCATCAGCGAGGAACTGATCACCCACGTAGCCGACCGTCTGGGTCACGACCGCCGCTACGGCATCGACCCCACCAAAATCAAGGAGGATCTGGGCTGGTACCCCGAGACTCCGTTTGAAAAGGGCATCGTGCTGACCATCGACTGGTATCTGGCCCACCCCGACTGGATGGCCCATGTCACCAGCGGTGATTACCAGAAATACTACGAGCAGATGTACAAAAACAAGTAATCTTACCCGCTAAACGCATCTTCCCCAAAGGAGCAGCTAACAAACTATGGCAAATTATAAAGAAGAACAAACCCGCAACAGCCGCCGTCTGGCACGACAGATTTTAGGTGCTGTGGCCCTGCTGCTGGTGTTTATCGGCCTGCTTACGGTGGTAGGCTGGGGTGTTTCCGGTGTGCGTACCCTGCTGGATGATTCTGACCTGCGCAACGAATACGCAGATCAGCTGTACGGCATGGTCATGCTGGACCCCGTGACCTTTGACGACGCAAGCACCGTAGATCAGAGTGTGTTTAAGCAGGCTGCCATTTGGGGCACCGTGTACCGGGCACAAAAGGACGGTCTAGGTCTGGACCAGTATGAACGCGACGCCGACACCGGCTCTGTCATGCTGCCCAAGCTGGAGATCGACACCTATATCGCCAATCTGCTGGGGGCCGACTACGCCCAAAACGTGACGGCGGGTTCCTTTGAGACCCCAGAGTTTATTTATCAATACAACGAGGAAAAGCAGTGCTATCTGGTGCCCGTAACAGGGGCCGTGGCACAGTATACCCCGCTTGTGGAAAAAATCAAAACCAGCGGCCGCCAGCGCATTGTAACCGTCGGCTATGTGCCCACGGCATTCAACAACGACAACGGCGAACTTTCGCTGACAGCTCCCACCGAGCCGACCAAATACATGGACTATGTATTTACCCGCAACGCCAAGCGCCAGTGGTGCCTGACCGCCCTGCGGGACAGCGAGATGAAGGTAACCGCCACGCCCACCCCGACCCCGACAGCAACGACCCCGCCCGATGTGCAGGTTATTCTGGAAAACAAGATGAACGCTTCTTCCGCCCCTGCGGAGGAGGAAGGCGCCACCTCGGCAGACAGCGATGCGGCAGGGGAGGAGACCCCCGAAAGCGAGACCTCTGAGGAGGAAACGGCCGAGAGCGCGACCTCCGAGGATACCGCGTCCGACAGCACAAGCAGCGTAGGATAGAATTTGTACCGTTATGGCCCGCCCTTTTCAGGGCGGGCTATATTTTTTATCAATTCCTATTGACAAGGCAGGAAAACCGTGCTATGCTTTAGCCATTAAAAGCGATGAGCAGGAAAAGTACCGTGCCTATGCCGCACAGAGAGCCGGACACCTGGTGTAAGCCCGGACGGAAACGGCACGTGAAAGAACACCTGTCAGCTGCAAACTGAACCCGCAAAAGGCAGTAGGGGCGCCGCAGGCCGTGCGTTACAGCGGCAGCGTTTCAAAGGTGAACGTATACGGAAAAAGTGACCGTATGCCGTTATTTCGGCTGCGGTAATTTAGGTGGCACCGCGGATCCGAGACAGCGATTCGTCCTAATCGAAGGGCGAATGGGCTGTCTTTTTTTATTGCCGTTCGCGGGGTAAGAAAAGGTAAAGGAGTGTCATCTATGTGCTGTGTTATGGGGTATGTCGGGCAGGATCTGCCCAAAGAAAAATTCACCGAATATCTGCTGCGCACCACAAGCCGCGGCCCTGACGACCAACGCGTCGAAAAGACCGAATTCGGCTGGCTCGGCTTTGGTCGCCTGGCCATCATGGGCCTTACACCCGAGGGAATGCAGCCGTTTTTCCGCGGCAAGGATTGCGTAGTCTGCAATGGTGAGTTGTACGGTTTCCGTCCTGTCAAGACAGAACTGGAGAAAGAGGGCTACACCTTCTCCTCCGACTCGGACTGCGAGATCATTCTGCCGCTGTACTACAAGTACGGGCTGGATATGTTCCGCCATCTTGACGCCGAGTTTGCCATGATTTTGTACGACAGCCGCAAAAAGCTGGTCATTGCCGCGCGCGACCCCATCGGCATCCGCCCGCTGTTCTACGGTTACAGCGACAGCGGCTGCATCGCCTTTGCGTCCGAGGCCAAAAACCTGGTGGGACTGTGCCGGGAAATTTATCCGTTCCCCATCGGCTGCTACTACTGCAACGGCAAATTTGTTCGCTACTGCGACATTGCCGACACCCCCGCTTTCAGCCATGACGAGCTGCCGCAGATTTTGACGAACATCCGCGAAAAGCTGGTGGCCGGTGTCGACAAGCGGCTGGATGCCGATACCCCTGTGGGCTTTCTTCTGTCCGGCGGGCTGGATTCCAGCTTGGTGTGCGCCATCGCCGCCAAAAAGCTGGGCAAGCCCATCCGCACCTTTGCCATCGGCATGAGCGAGGACGCCATCGACTTAAAATACGCACGTCAGGTTGCCGACTATCTCCACACCGATCACACCGAGGTCATCATCAACAAGGATATCGTGCTGGACGCACTGGAAAGCGTCGTAGCCCTGCTGGGCACCTGGGATATCACGACCATCCGCGCCTCAGTGGGCATGTATCTGGTCTGCAAGTACATCCACGAGCACACCGACATCCGTGTATTGCTGACGGGTGAGATATCCGACGAGCTGTTCGGCTACAAGTACACTGATTTTGCCCCGTCCGCCGCAGAATTTCAGGCCGAAAGCCAAAAGCGCCTGCGCGAACTGTATATGTACGATGTGCTGCGCGCCGACCGCTGCATCAGCGTCAACAGCCTGGAGGCGCGCGTGCCCTTTGGCGATTTGGATTTTGTGCGCTATGTCATGGAAATCGACCCCGCCAAAAAGCTGAACACCTACGGCAAGGGCAAGTATCTGCTGCGCAAGGCATTTGAGGGCGACTGGCTGCCCGAAAGTATCCTCTGGCGCGAGAAGGCGGCCTTCAGCGATGCGGTGGGGCACTCAATGGTGGACGACATCAAGGAGTACGCCGAAAGTCTGTACACCGATGCCGACTTTGCCGAAAAAGCCGCCCGCTACCGCTGGTGCCCGCCCTTTACCAAGGAAAGCCTTTTGTACCGCGAGCTGTTTGAAAAATACTATCCCGGTCAGGCGCAGATGATCACAGGCTACTGGATGCCCAACAAGGCATGGCCGCATTGCAATGTCAGCGACCCCAGCGCCCGCGTGCTGGCCAACTACGGTGCCAGCGGTGTGTAAAAAGCACTTGCAATTTTTTGAATCTTATGTATAATAATGAAACAGGCAGCCAAACGCTGCCCACAGTTTGTCAAAAAGCCCTCCTTCGGGCAGTAATGTAGGGCGCGTGTCTCGACCGCGCCGTACCGCTGGCTGCGCGCAGCGTATTAAAATCGCGCCGAATGGCGCGCGGTTTCCCGATATATCGTGCTATCAGTTAAGCTGCACGGAACGGTCAAGACCGTTCCCTACAAACCTACCGAGGGTTCGCAACCATCCCATTAAGTTTATTGACAATCTGAGGGCAACCAAAATCTGTCTGAGCAAAATTTTCGCAGAGTAGAGAACCGTGCGTAAAGTGCCTGACCAACGGGGAGTTGTGGCGGGACGAAAGGCAAAACACGCCTGCGGTACGGTTTTCGCATCCCACTGCTGCATGATGTAGTGCAACGGGGGTGTGCCCGTGCACACTCTTTTGCCTCCTGTTTTATGCGGCAAGCCGCGTAAAATGAGGAGGTATTTTTTATGCAGCAAAATCCGTCCGTCCTTTCTGCCGCTTACTGGCAAAGCGCCAGGGCAGAGCTTCGCAACGTCCGCGTACTGGCCTTTTCCGGTCTAGTGTGCGCCATGGCCATCGTGCTGGAAAGCTTTCCTGTTTATATCCTAGGCCCCAGCCTTAAAATTTACTTCAGCTTTGTGGTCGTTTCGCTGGGCTGCGCCTACTACGGCCCCGTGGTAGGTATGATTGCCGGCGGCATCATCGATTCGGTCGGCTTTCTTTTGGCGGGTTACGGCGAACCGTATTTCCCGGGCTATCTGCTTACCGCCGTTTTGTCGGGGCTGATCTACGGTGTGCTGCTGTATAAGCGCCGCCCCACGCTGCTGCGCATTATCGCAGTGCGCCTTATCATCAACTACGGCAGCAACGTTTTGCTGGGCAGCGTGTGGAAGGCCATGCTGTACGGCAAGGGTTACGTCTATTACGCCACCAGCGGCTTTATCAAGAACACGACGATGCTGCCCATCGAAGTGTTTTTGATGTGGGCAGCGCTTACTGCTGCCGAACGCATGGGTCTTGACCGCAAGTATTTGCACAAACGCGGGTGAAAAGTCATACTTTTCACGGAAAATTTTAGGCAGAAGTATGACTTCCGCCTTTTTTTATTGTGAGTAATGCCCATTGTTTTTACAAAATATACACGAATTTTCCGTTTTTATCCAAACTTTTTCCAATTCTGTAAAATCCATTGAAAACCCAAAATCAAACGTTTACAATATACACCGTGAGGCAAACAGAAATGCGTCCTGTTGCGGCAATGTCACAGCAGGTTGGGACGCATTTTTTGTTTTTCTTACAATGGTAGACACATTGAGGGTGTTTACCGCAACCGTTTTACGCTTTTTAGGGAGGATAACACACATGAAGAAATTGATGGGCATTCTGCTGGCCGCCTCTATGGTGTTCAGCTTGGCAGCCTGCGGTTCCACCGCTTCCGGCAGCAGCTCTGCTGCCGCCAGCAGCAACGGTACCGCCGCCGCTGACAATACTGACAACGCCTATTCCGGCCTGAAGATCGGTGCCATCGTACTGGGCGACGAGACCGAGGGTTACAGCGCCGCCCACATCAACGGCATCAAGGAAGCCGCTGCCGAGTTGGGCATCAGCGATGACCAGATCGTCTGGAAATACAAGGTTCCCGAAGGCGGCGAGACTACCGATGCCGCCGAGGACCTGGTCGGTCAGGGCTGCAACCTGATCATCTCCAACTCCTACGGCCACCAGACCTACATGGTTGAGGAAGCTGAGAAGTACCCCGATGTCAACTTTGTTGCCATGACCGGCGACTTCGCCGCCATTTCCGGCCTGGACAACTTCTACAACGCCTTTACCGCCGTGTACCAGAGCCGCTACGTCTCCGGCGTTGTTGCCGGCATGAAGGTCAAGGAGCTGGTCGAGTCCGGCACCCTGACCCCCGAGACCCAGCCCAACAGCTTCACCGCTGACGGCAAGGTCAAGATCGGCTATGTCGGCGCCTTCGGCTATGCCGAGGTCGTTTCTGGCTACACCGCCTTCTTCCTCGGCGTACAGAGCGTTTACCCCGACGTCGAGATGGAAGTTATGTACACCAACTCCTGGTTCGACATCGACAAGGAAGGCGCTGCCGCCGAGGCTCTGATCTCCAACGGTGCCGTTATTGTCGGTCAGCACGCTGACTCCACCGGTGCCCCCGCCGCCACCCAGAAGAAGAAGGACGCCGGCACCATCTGCTACTCCATCGGTTACAACATCGATATGCTGGCTACCGCCCCCACCGCTGCTCTGACCTCCGCCACCAACGTCTGGTCCGTTTACTACAAGGCTCTGTTCGAGGGCGCTGCCGCCGGCAACATCCCGCAGGATTGGGCTAAGGGCTACGAGGACGGCGCTGTTGCCATCACTGATCTGGGTCCCGAGGTTGCCGAGGGCACTGCCGAGAAGGTCGCCGAGGTCGAGGCCGGCCTGAAGGACGGCACCCTGCATGTCTTTGACACCAGCAAGTTCACCGTGGACGGCAAGGCTGTTGAGTCTGCCCCCGTCGATTTGACCTACTACGATTTCAGCACCGGTTCTCCCGTTGCTGTTTACGCAGGCGAGACCAAGGAGGCAGTCTCTGACGGCTACTTCCACGAGAGCGAGCTGCGCGCCGCCCCCTACTTCACCCTGCGCATTGACGGCATTGTTGAGGACACCGAGCCTGTTGCTTAATTCCTAACGCCGTAATAAAAGGGAAGACTGCGCCAGTTCGCAGCCTTCCCTTTTGGCGGTTGTATACGATGTTTTCTTCCCCTACGATATAACGACAAAAAAACGAGAGGAGCCTGCAACCATGGCGCAGACCGAATACGCTGTACGCTTGGAGCACGTCACCAAGACCTTTGGTTCCGTTGTGGCCAACAAGGATGTTTCGCTGGGGGTACGCCGCGGCGAGATCTTGTCCCTGCTGGGCGAGAACGGCAGCGGCAAAACCACCCTGATGAATATGATCGCGGGTATTTATTTTCCCGATGAGGGCGATATCTACGTAAACGACGAGCCTGTCACCATTCGTTCTCCCCGCGACGCGCTGGACCTGGGCATCGGTATGATCCACCAGCACTTCAAGTTGGTGGACGTCTTTTCCGCCACCGAAAACATCGCCCTGTCGATGGGCGGCAACGAAAAGTTTGACCTGAAAAAGGTTCACGACAAGGCCCGCGCCATCTGCGAAAAATACCAGTTTGCGCTGGATCTTGACCAGAAGGTCTACGAGATGAGCGTCAGCCAGAAGCAGACGCTGGAAATCGTCAAGGTGCTGTACCGCGGTGCCGATATTCTGATTTTGGACGAACCCACGGCGGTTTTGACCCCGCAGGAAACCGAGCGCCTGTTTGCCGTCATCCGCAACATGAAGGCGGACGGCAAGGCGGTCATCATCATTACCCACAAGCTGCACGAGGTGCTGGCTATCAGCGACCGCGTGGCCATTCTGCGCAAGGGCGAGTATGTGGGCGACATTGACACCAAGGACGCCACCGAGGCAAAGCTGACCGAGATGATGGTCGGTGAAAAGGTCGAGCTGAATATCGAGCGTCCCGAGCCTGTCGACCGTGTAAAGCGTCTGGACATCCGCAACCTGACCGTGCGCAATGCCGACGGCATCACCGTGTTGGACGACGCCAGCTTTGCCGTGTACGGCGGTGAAATCCTGGGCATTGCGGGCATTTCCGGCAACGGCCAGAAGGAATTGCTGGAGGCCATCGCCGGTTTGCAGCCTGTCGAGCCATCGACAGCCATTCAATTCTTTGCCCCCGAAAAAGAAGATGAGCCGATCGAACTGGTGGGCAAGACCCCCAAGGCCATCCGCGAGGCGGGCATCCACCTGTCCTTCGTGCCGGAGGACCGCCTGGGCATGGGGCTGGTCGGCTCCATGGGCATGACCGACAACATGATGCTGAAAAGCTACGGCAGCGGTAATTCCCCGCTGGTGGACCGCAAGACCCCGCATGATCTGGCCGAGACCATTCAGCGCGAGTTGGGTGTTGTCACCCCCGACTTGAACACCCCCGTCTCCCGCCTGTCGGGCGGCAACGTACAAAAGGTACTGGTCGGCCGCGAACTGGCCGCCAACCCCATTGTGCTGATGACCGCCTACGCCGTGCGCGGGCTGGACATCAACACCTCCTACACCATCTACCGCCTGCTGAACGAGCAGAAAAAGAACGGTGTAGCAGTTATTTATGTAGGTGAAGACCTCGACGTCCTGCTGGAGCTGTGCGACCGCATCCTGGTACTTTGCGGCGGCAAGGTCAACGGGATTTTGGACGGCCGCAAGGCCACCAAGGAGGAAGTCGGTCTGCGCATGACCCGTCTGGCAGAGGAGGAGCAAGTATGAGCCAAACCGTAACCGCGTCGCATGAGCCGCTGCTGCGCATTGCCAAGCGCGAGGGCACCACGCTGCCGCAAAAAATTCTGGTGCGCGCCGTCGCCATTTTGCTGGCGCTGGTCGTGGACGCTATGTTTATCTTTTTTGTCACCGGGCTGAACCCGCTTTCGGTCTACGGCGTTATGTGGAACGGCACCTTTGCCAACACCACCCGCTTTAACTGGATGCTGCGTGACCTTTCCATTTTGCTGTGCGTCGGCATTGCGCTTGCGCCCGCCTTCAAGATGCGTTTCTGGAACTGCGGCGGCGAGGGGCAGATCCTCGTCGGCGGTCTTGTCTCCGCCTTGATCATGGTCTACCTGGGCAGCAACCTGCCCGCCCCGCTGCTGTTTGCCGCTATGGCCGTCGGCAGTATGGCCGCCGGTGCGCTGTGGGCGTTTGTGCCTGCTTGGTTCAAGGCGCGCTGGAACACCAACGAGACCCTGTTCACCCTGATGATGAACTACGTTGCCACCAGCATTGTGGCGTGCGCCACCAACATTATGCGCGGTCAGGCGTCCAGCCTCGGCACACTGAACAAATCCACCAAGGCGGGCTGGTTCCCCATTATTTTGGGGCAGCGCTACACCATCAACATCATCGTGGTGTTTGTGCTGATGTTCGCTATGTACGGCTACCTGAAATACCTCAAACAGGGGTATGAGATCAGCGTTGTGGGCGAAAGCGAAAACACCGCCCGCTACGCCGGCATCAATGTGCGCAAGGTCACCATCCGCACCATGATGCTGTCCGGCCTGATTTGCGGCCTGTGCGGCTTTTTGATCGTTGCCGGTAAAGACCAGACCATCTCCACCACCTCGGCGGGCGGGCGCGGCTTTACCGCCATCATTGTGGCGTGGCTTGCCAAGTTCAATACCTTCTCCATGGCGCTGATTTCCTTCCTGCTCGTTTTCCTGGAGCGCGGTGCCTCCGAGATCGCCTCCGCCTACTCGCTGAACGAGTACGCCGCCGATATCATCACCGGCGTCATCCTGTTCTTTATTCTGGGCAGCGAGTTCTTTATCAACTACCGCGTCATTCCCCGCGGTGCACATAAGGAGGGCAAGTAATTATGCACAGCAGCTTAGTTGCATGGATCATGCGTGCCATTCCTTTCGGCACCATTATTATGTACGGCGCCTTGGGCGAAACCCTGACCGAAAAATCCGGCAACCTGAACCTGGGTGTGCCCGGTATTATGTATCTGGGCGGCTTTGCCGGCTTTGCCAGCGCCTGGGCGTATGAAAACAGCGTACCCAACCCCAACGGCTTGGTCAGCGTCCTGATCGCCCTGTTCTTTGCCATTGTGGCCTCGATGCTGGGCGGCCTGATTTACGCCTTCCTGACCATTTCGCTGCGCGCCAACCAGAACGTCACTGGCTTGGCGTTGACCACCTTCGGCATGGGTGTGGCGAACTTCTTCGGCGTGTTCATTCTGAACGGTGCCAGCTACTCCGCCGCCCCCGTTGCCAACAAGGCGTTTGCCGCCAAAATTCCCGTCCTGTCGGGTCTGGGCGATCTGGGCAGCACGGTGTTCAGCTATGGCTTTCTTGCCTATGCCGCCATCGTGCTGGCTATCGTGCTGCACTGGTTCCTGACACGCACCCGCGCAGGTCTGAACCTGCGCGCCGTGGGCGAAAACCCCGCCACCGCTGACGCAGCGGGCATCAACGTCACCCTGTACAAATATCTGGCAACCTGCATCGGTGCGGGCATCTGCGGCATCGGCGGTCTGTACTATGTGCTGGACTACAACCAGGGCATCTGGGCTACCACAGGCCAGATCGAGGCTTTGGGCTGGCTGGCCGTGGCTCTGGTCATCTTTACTACCTGGAAGCCGCTCAACGCCATCTGGGGTTCTTACCTGTTCGGTCTGCTCTATTGGCTCTATCAATTTTTGCCGACGCTGCTGCACATCTCCGTGGCCAGCTACATGACCGACCTGGTGCAGATGCTGCCCTACGTCGTCACCGTGCTGGTGCTGATCGCCGTTTCCATGCGCAAAAAGAAAGAGGACCAGCCCCCCGCACACTTGGGTCTGCCTTACTTCCGCGAGGAACGCTGAAACATTGCATGCAAAAAAGAGGAGCCTGCTGTCAGGCTCCTCTTTCTGTTTGTGGGCAGGGGATAGCTTAGTAGTTCTTGCTCTTCAGCTCAAAATAGCTCTGCGGATGGGCG
>USNZ01000020.1 GCA_900556255.1 uncultured Oscillospiraceae bacterium | reverse complement strand
TGTGATGCGCAGGGTGTGGATCTCATCGCCGCCCATGAGCTTTGTCAGCTCATCGTTGACGATTTTGACCACCTGCTGGGCGGGGGTCAGGCTTTCCATGACCTCCTGCCCCATGGCGCGCTCGGAAACCTGCGCGCAGAAGTCCTTAGCGACTTTGTAGTTGACGTCGGCTTCCAGCAGCGCCATACGGACTTCGCGCATGGCAGTCTTGATGTCCGCCTCATTCAGCTTGCCCTTGCCGCGCAGCTTTTTGAAAACGCCGTTCAGGCGATCTGTCAATGATTCAAATGCCATCTGCGTCCTCCTGCGTGTTCAGGCGTTGGATGATAGTAAGCATCTCGCCGGTGTCCTTGTCGATTTGCGGGGATGAGGTGTACAGCCCGGAGTTGCAGCAGCGCACTTCCATGGTCAGCTGCAGCAGGCGCTCTAAATCGCGCTGCATAGCCGTATGGCGGCGCGCATTGCCGAGCTTTGTTTCCAGTTCGTCCAGCGCGGCCTCACCGTGCTTGATGGCGTCCCGAACGCCCTGGCGGGTGATACCCATATTCTCGGCAATTTCGGCCAGGGAAAGATCCTCATCGTAATATTCCGTTAAGATGATCCGCTGCTTTTCGGTAAGCACCGAACCGTAAAAGTCCAGCAGTATGGAATAGGTCAGGTTTTTCTGCGGTTTGCCCGCCATATACCCGTTCCCCCTTTACTGCGTTTGCGATGTAAAGCTATTTTCTTTACATCAGCTTTTGAATTATACCAGTATCCGGCGCACAAGTCAAGGGTTTTCGGCAACTTTTTTGCGGTTTACGGCGGGTTTTGACAAAATTTTTAGTTTTGTCTGTCTGTTGGGTGCAAATCGCGGCGGATTATGCTATAATAGGAATACTTTGTTTTCTATTATAAAAGGAAAGGGCTGCTTACCGTGCCGATACTCAAAAGCTACTATCAAGATGTATACCGTTCCCCCGTTGTGCGGTTGGACGGTTACTCCGGCCACCATGCTTTGGCGGCCAGTGTGCTTGCGTATCTGGATTTCGGTGGGGCCACCGGCACCTGCAAGGACGGCCTGGCCGAGACCATGCTGGCCTTTGCGACCGAGCGCGGCACCCTGACCCCCGGTATGCCGGTGGTGGAGGCAAGCTCCGGCAGCTTTGGTTCGGCGCTGGCCGTCAGCTGCGCCACCACGGGCCACCCGTGTATTCTGATCGTGCCCAGCAGCCTGCCCATCGCCCGCCGCCAGCGCCTGCAGGAGCTGGGTGCGCGCATCGTTGTCAGCAGCAACGGCAGCCGCAAGGCGATGGACCGCATCGCCCAGCAGACTGCCCAACGCTACAACGGCTATTATACGCGCTATTTTTCCAACGATGACAACCCCGAATACCACCGCCGCGTTACCGGCCCCCAAATTCTGAAAGCCGCCGGGGACGCCATCGACGCTGTGGTCATCGGCGTGGGCAGCGGCGGCACGGTAACCGGCGTGGCCGAGTACATCAAGGCGTGGAACAGCATGATCCGCATCGTAGCCGTGGAACCGGCCGAGTGCGCCGCGATTTCCGGCGGGTTTATCGGCCAGCATGGCATCGGAGGCATCGGCCCCGGCTTTGTGCCCGACAACTACAACCCCTACGTTGTGGACACCGTGCTGACGGTGACCACCTCCGAGGCCGAGCGCGCCGCCCGCGAGGTACTGTTTTTTGACGGCATCCCCGCCTGCACCAGCGCGGGGGCAACACTGGCCGCCGCCGAACAGCTGATGAGCACCGGCAAGGCCAAACGCCCGCTTTGCGTCTTTGCGGGGCGCAGAATGTACGAATAACGAAAATGTTCAAATTCTTTTTGTCTCTTGTTCACGATTTGCAAACATTTATATGGCATACTTACAGATTAGAGCGTGTATTTAGGATACGCTGCGGAAAGGTGACTACGGTATGAAAAACTGGTTCCGGCGCTTTATGGCGGGCCGCTACGGCTTTGACCAATTCAGCGCATTTTTGTCGGTATGCAGCCTGATTTGCATCTTGTTCGGCACATGGTTCTCCGCCGTTTTATACTGGGGCGGGTTTGCCCTGCTGGCGTACTGTTATTACCGCACATTGAGCCGTGACTTTTATAAGCGCCGCGCCGAAAACAGCAAGTACCTGTTTTACCGCAGCAAGGTCACGGCATGGTTCGGCAAATACCGCATGCGCTTCAAGCAGCGAAAGCAGTACAAGTATTTCCGCTGCCCCGGCTGCCGGCAGGAGCTGCGCGTACCGCGCGGGCGCGGCAGCATTGCCATCACCTGCCCCAAGTGCCACACACACTTTACCAAAAAGAGTTGACGCATTATGTTCGGCTATGTTACCATCTATCGCAAGGGTCTGGACAAGGCCGCGCTGGACTGCTACCAGGCCTATTACTGCGGGCTTTGCCGCACCCTGGGCAAGCGCTATGGCTCGGCTGCCCAGCTGGCTTTAAGCTATGACATGACCTTTGCCGCCCTGCTGCTGAGTGCCCTGTATGACCCCGAAACAAAATTCAGCACGGGACGCTGCCCGCCGCACCCCGTCAAGCCCCGCCCGCGCGCCGACAATACCTTTATAGACTATGCCGCAGATATGACGGTGCTTTTGGCCTACTACAATTATCTGGACGACTGGCAGGACGACCGCCGCCAAAGCAGCCGACGCCGGGCCGAGCAGCTGCAGCCGTTTTTGCCCGATATTGAGCGCCGCCACCCCCGCCAGTACCGCGCTGTTGTCAGCGGGCTGGACACCCTGAACCGCCTGGAGGGGGCTGACAGCCACGATTTGGACGCCCTGTGCCGCACCTTCGGCACGCTGTTGGGCGAGATCTTTGCCTGCCGCGATGACGAATGGCGGCAGGTGCTTTGCGGCATGGGGCAGGGTCTGGGCGGCTTCATCTACCTGATGGACGCCTACGACGACCTGGATAAGGACCGCAGGCACGGCCGCTTTAACGCACTGCAGCAGCTGGCAGACACCCTGCCCCCCGCCGAGTATGAGCAGCGCTGCCACGACCTGCTGACCCAGCAGATGGGGCAATGCGCCAGACAGTTTGAAACCCTGCCCATCTTAAAGGAAACCCCTGAGGGGCAGCTTTTGTATAACACCATCTACGCCGGTGTGTGGAGCCTTTACGCACCGCTGAGAAAACGCAGAGAGGGACGTACCCGATGACCGATCCATACAGCGTACTGGGCATCACCCCCGGTGCCGATGACGAGACCCTGAAAAAAGCCTACCGCCAAAAGTGCAAGCAGTATCACCCCGACCTGCACCCCGACGACCCCGACGCCGAGGAGCACTTTAAGGAAGTACAGGCCGCTTACAGCGAAATTATGCGCCGCAAACAGGGCGGCGGGCAAAGTTACAGCCAAAGCAGCTACGGCAGCTATTCCCGCCAAAGCGGCTACGACTATCAGGAGCCGTTCAGCGGCTTTGCCTACGGGCCGTTCGGTTTTGGCTTTTACAGCAGCTCCGGCCAGCAGACCTATACCTCCGGGCAGGAAAGCGGCGAGCTGCGCGCAGCGGCAAACTATATCCGCAGCGGCTTTTACGAGGAAGCCCTGAACACCCTGAACGGCATTTCCGCCGCCGAGCGCACGGCACAGTGGCATTACTATGCCGCTTTGGCGCATCAGGGCCTTGGCAACAACATCCGCGCGCAGGAGGAGGCCCGCACGGCCGTTTCGATGCAGCCCAACAACTACGCCTACCAGAATCTGCTGGATCAATTACAGCGCCCCGGTCGCGATTACACCGGTTACCAGCAGCCTTACGCCCAACCCAGCGGCGCACCGGGAAGATTCTGCCTGTCGTTCTGGATGTACCTTTTGCTGTGTAATATCATGAGCATGTGCTGCTGCGGCGGCCGCGGCGGATTCTTTATCTGCTGATATGATTTTCCAAACTATTACCGACCTGCCCCTTGTTCGGGCAGGTCGGTTTTTGTGCAATTTTGCGGGAAAAATATGCCGCTTCGGCTCTTGCCATACAGCATGGAGCGTGCTATACTTTTTCTGGAAATCCATGGTAAATCAGAGGGAATTAGTATGACACTGGATGAATTGAAAATCGGTCAGGATGCGATCCTGCGAACCATCGGCGGTGAGGGCGAATTACGCCATCACCTGTTGGATATGGGGCTTACCCCCGGCACCGAGGTGACCCTGCGCAAGGTTGCCCCCATGGGCGACCCCATTGAACTGGAACTGCGCGGGTATGAGCTTACCCTGCGCCTGGCGGACGCCGCCAAAATCGAAGTGGAAAATGTGCATGAAACCGACCGCGCCGCCCGTGACGAGCGACGCCACGCCCCCGTGCCCCACCCCGGTGTGGGTGAGCTGCGCAAGGCCCCCAGCTACCACGACCGCAAGAACGGCGCCGTAATTGCCAAGGGTCAGCCGCTGAAATTTGCCCTGGCCGGCAACCAGAACTGCGGCAAAACCACGCTGTTCAACCAACTGACCGGCTCGAACCAGCACGTCGGCAACTTTCCCGGTGTGACAGTTGACCGCAAGGACGGCACGATTCGCGGCCACAGCGAGGCTGTTGTAACCGACTTGCCGGGCATCTACTCGCTTTCGCCCTATTCCAGTGAGGAGATCGTCACCCGCGACTTTTTGCTGAACACCCACCCCGATGGCATTATAAACATCGTAGATGCGACCAACATTGAGCGCAATCTCTACCTGACCATGCAGCTGATGGAACTAGGCATCCCGATGGTGCTAGCGCTGAACATGATGGACGAGGTACGTGCCAACGGCGGCACCGTTATGGTCAACGAGCTGGAGGACCTGCTGGGCGTGCCCGTGGTGCCCATCTCCGCCGCCAAGAACGAGGGCATTGACGAATTGGTCGAGCACGCCCTGCACGTTGCCCGCCACCGCGAATGTCCCGGACGCATCGACTTCTGCGATGCCGCCGACGGGCGCGACGGCGCTGTGCACCGCTGCATCCATGCCGTCAACCATCTGATCGAGGATCACGCCCAGCGCGCAGGGCTGCCCGCCCGCTTTGCCGCCACCAAGCTGGTGGAGGGCGACCCCCTGATCGAAAAAGCACTGGATCTGGACGCCAACGAGACCGAGATGCTGGGCCATACCATTGCCGAGCTGGAAAACGAGACCGGCCTGGACCGTGAGGCGGCGCTGGCCGATATGCGTTTCAGCTTTATCGAGCGTCTGTGCGCAAAGACCGTTGTGCGCCCCGGCGAAAGCCGCGAGCACAAGCGCAGCGTGGCCATTGACCGTGTGCTGACAGGCAAGTACACCGCCCTGCCCTGCTTTATCGGCATTATGGCGCTGGTGTTCTGGCTGACCTTCGGCGTTATCGGCGAGGCGCTTTCCGATCTTTTGACCCTTGGCATTGACACGCTGACAGCGCTTACAGACAAAGCCTTGACCGCCTACGGCATCAACCCCGTAGTACACAGTCTGGTCATTGACGGCATTTTTGCGGGTGTGGGCAGTGTTTTGAGCTTTTTGCCCATCATCGTGACGCTGTTCTTCTTCCTTTCTATTTTAGAGGATACCGGCTACATGGCGCGCGTGGCCTTTGTAATGGATCAGCTGCTGCGCCGCATTGGGCTTTCGGGCCGCAGCTTTGTGCCGATGCTGATCGGTTTCGGCTGCTCGGTGCCCGCCATCATGGCCACCCGCACCCTGTCCAGCGACCGCGACCGCAAGATGACCATTCTGCTGACACCGTTTATGAGCTGCTCGGCCAAGCTGCCCATCTACGGCATGTTTACCGCCGCCTTCTTTGCCCCCGCACTGCGCGCCCCCGTCATGATCGGGCTGTACCTGTTCGGCATTTTGTGCGGCATTTTGTATGCGCTGGTTTTGAAAATCACCAAGTACAAGGGCGAACCTGTGCCCTTTGTTATGGAACTGCCCAACTACCGCTTCCCCTCCGCGCGCAGCGTGGGACAGCTGATTTGGGAAAAAGCGCGTGACTTTTTGCAAAAAGCCTTTACCATCATCTTTGTGGCAACCGTGCTGATTTGGTTCCTGCAGACCTTTGACGCCCGCCTGAACGTTGCCGCCACGCCCGACAGCAGCCTGCTGGCAATGCTGGGCAGCTGGATCGCCCCGTTGTTTGCGCCCCTGGGCTTTGGCGACTGGCGGGTTTCGACCGCGCTGATTACCGGCTTTACCGCCAAGGAGAGCGTAGTTTCCACCCTGACTGTGCTGCTGGGCAGCGAGGTTGCGTTGAGCTCGCTGTTCACCCCGTTTACCGCCGTGGTGTTCCTGGTGTTCACCCTGCTGTACACCCCCTGCGTGGCCGCCGTAGCCGCCGTGAAGCGGGAACTGGGCAGTGCCCGCGCCGCCGCCGGTGTGGTGCTGCTGCAATGCGGCATTGCCTGGGTCGTGGCGTTTTTGGTGCACACCGTGGGCACCTTGCTGGGATTTGTATAATTCAGGCAGCTTTGTGCCGAGGTCCTGCGACCTCGGCATTTTTGCGCAATTTTTTTGCCGTCAGTGCATTGTAACCCGCCCCGCAATATGGTATACTGTAAACTAGATAAATTTGGAGTCAGAAGGATAATAAAGGAGCAGTTATGAAGCTGGGATTTGATAACGACGCCTACTTGAAAACACAGTCGGCGTGCATCCGTGAACGCATTACGCAGTTTGACAACAAGCTGTATCTGGAATTTGGCGGCAAGCTGTTTGACGACTACCACGCCTCCCGCGTGCTGCCGGGCTTTCAGCCCGATTCCAAGCTGCAGATGCTGCTGCAGCTGAAAAGCCAGGCTGAGATCGTGGTGGTCATCAGCGCCGAGGACATCGTCAACAACAAGATGCGCGGCGACTACGGCATCACCTATGACATGGACGTGCTGCGCCTGATCGACGCATTCCAGGGCATGGGGCTGTTTGTGGGCAGCGTCTGCATTACGATGTACACCGCCCACCCCGAAGTCGAAAAGTTTGAAAACAAGCTGCACAGCGTGGGCATCCGCAGCTTCCGCCACTATAAAATTGCCGGCTACCCCAACGATGTTGCCCATATCGTGAGCGACGACGGCTACGGCAAAAACGAGTACATCGAGACCGAGCGCCCGCTGGTGGTCATTACCGCGCCCGGCCCCGGCAGCGGCAAGATGGCGGTCTGCCTGTCCCAGCTGTACCACGAGTACAAGCGCGGTGTCAAGGCGGGATACGCCAAGTTTGAGACCTTCCCCATCTGGAACCTGCCGCTGAAGCACCCTGTAAACCTTGCTTATGAGGCCGCCACCGCCGACCTGAACGACGTCAATATGATCGACCCGTTCCATCTGGAGGCTTACGGCAAGACCGCCGTCAACTACAACCGCGACATTGAGATTTTTCCCGTTGTCAACGCCATGTTTGAGCTGATTGCCGGCAAAAGCCCCTACCGTTCCCCCACCGATATGGGCGTGAATATGGCGGGCAACTGCATCACCGACGACGCCGTATGCTGCGAGGCCAGCAAAAAGGAAATTTTGCGCCGGTATTTCAAGTGCCTGTGTGACCGCAAGATCAACGACAACGCCACCCAGCAGGAGCTTTACAAGCTGGAAATGCTGCTGAGCCAGGCCGGTGTGGCTGTGGGCGAGCGCGCCGTTGAGGTACAGGCCCACGCCTGCAGCGCCGCCACCGGCGGTGCCCCTGCCGTGGCCATCGAACTGCCCGACGGCACTGTTGTGACCGGCAAGACCGGCCCCCTGCTGGGTGCTGCGTCCTCCGCACTGCTGAACGCCTTAAAGAAGCTGGCCGCCATCGACCAGGAACTGGATCTGGTCAGTCAGCACACCATTGAGCCGATCCAGACACTGAAAACCAACTATCTGGGCAGCAAGAACCCCCGCCTGCACACCGACGAAATTCTGATTGCGCTGTCCGGCTCCGCCGCTGACGACGAGGCCGCCAACACCGCATTGCACCAGATCCCCAAGCTGAAGGGCTGCGACATCCACTCTACGGTCATACTGTCCGCCGTGGATACCGACACGCTGAAAAAGCTGGGTATGTACCTGACCTGCGACCCCGTGTACGAGGAAGAGGACCGCAAGTACCACAAAAAATAACCGCCCGTTTTGGGCATAAAGGAAAGCACCGCACAGTCAAAAGGCTGTGCGGTGCTTTTGTTTTGATTACTGCCGTATTTTTTGTATAACCTCCACGGCGGTGCTGCGCAGCCTGTCCCCCGCCAGGGTCATGACGTACAGCGTGGGCGGCACAAGGGCAAGCAGTACCAGCAGCACCAGACTGCCGCCGAGGTCGAGCCAGACAAGATCCAGCCACGGTGCCACCAGCACCGCGCCGCCGTAGCCCAGCACCGCGCAGCTGCCCCACAGCACCCAATGCCACGTCGTAAAGGGGCGGCAGACGCCCCACAGCACACTGATACCCACCGTGAGCACAACCATCGTACAGATGGTTCCCACCGTATCGGCGGGCAGATCAAACGCAAAGCCGAAGCCCATTGCGCAGAACACCAGCAGAAAATCCGTAAGCCCGCCGGGCATAGCCGCGCGCAGCACATTGCGCAAAAAGCGCCCGCGCACCAGCTCTCGGTTTGGCTCCAACGCCAAAATAAAGGACGGTATACCGATAGTTACCGACGACACCAGCGAAAGCTGCAGCGGCTTGAAGGGATACGCCAGCGGCAGGCAGAGCGCCACCACGCTGAGCAGCAGCGAAAAGATATTTTTGACCAGAAACAGCGAGGCCGAGCGCTGTATGTTATTGATGACACGGCGTCCCTCCCCCACAACGGCGGGCAGGGCACCGAAATCCGAATCCAGCAAAACCAGCTGCGCCACCTGCGTGGCAGCCTGTGCGCCGCTGGCCATGGCAATGCCGCAATCGGCATCTTTTAGCGCCAGTACGTCATTGACACCGTCGCCCGTCATAGCTACCGTGTGGTGCTGCGCCTGCAGCGCGTGTACCAGCTTGCGTTTCTGCTCAGGGGTCACGCGGCCAAATACCGTCATCTGTTCGGCCGCTTTTGCCAGTTCACGGTCGTTTTGCAGCTGCGAGGCATCCACCCAGTTTTCCGCCCCTGCAATGCCCGCCTGCGCCGCCACACGGCTGACCGCGCGCGGGTCGTCGCCCGAAATCACCTTGACCTGCACACCCTGCTTGGCAAAGTAGGCAAACGTCTTGGGGGCGTTGGCGCGGATGGGGTTTTGCAGCGGCAGCAAAGCCAGAAATTGCAGCCGTTCGGCGTCGGGCTTGTCGCCCGGGGCCAGTGTGCCGTCGTACCGCGCCAACAGCAGTACGCGGCAGCCGGTATCCAGCAGGGCGGTCAGCTGCGGGGCAAACTCGGCACTGCGCGCCCCTGCCAGCACGTCAGGTGCGCCCACCACACACATGCCCCAGCCCTGCAGATATTTGGCACTGTATTTGTAGGCCGTGTTAAAGGGGATCGTCTGCCCCACCGCCCAGCGGGGACGGCCCTGCCCATACGCCTTTTGCAGGGCGCGGCCTGTGTCGTTGTCGGGGATATCCCCCGCGTAGCAGCTGCACAGCACATCGCCCAGATCGGGGCAGTCTGCCAGCGGGATCGGTTCGCCCGCCTGCATGGTCGGCTCGGTGATGGTACCTGTCTTATCCACGCACAGGATATCCACCCGCGCCAGCGTTTCGATGCAGTTCATATCCTGCGTCAGCACCCGCCGCCCGGCCAGACGCATCATGCCTACGGCCAGCGCCACGCTGGTCAGCAGGTACAGCCCCTCGGGTATCATGCCGATCAGCGCCGCCACCGTGCTTTCAACGCTGCTGCGCATACTCAATTCCAGCACCCAGTGCTGCTTATACAAAAGCGCCGCGCCCACAGGGATCAGCGCAATGCCGATGGCGCGGATCAGCTTGTCCAGCGAGCGCATCATCTCGCCCTTGGCGACCTTCTGACCGTCGGCCTGCGCCGCAGCCGTAAGACGGTTGGCGTAACTGTCGGCCCCGACGCAGGTCAGGCGCGCCACGCAGCGCCCTGCCATCAGATAGCTTCCGGAGCGCAGCACGTCCCCTGCCGTCTTGGTGATGGGGTTGGCTTCGCCGGTCAGCAGTGATTCATTGGCCTGCGCGCTGCCCGAAAGCACCACCGCGTCGGCCACGATCTGATCCCCCGCGCCAAACT